>JAWVYT010000335.1:0-3492 GCA_033722595.1 Longimicrobiales bacterium | reverse complement strand
GGCGGGTTGAAGGTGCTGTCCCAGAACCTGTACCTGGGGATCGACCTGGGCACGCTGCTCACCGCCACGACCGCCGAGGAGGTCCAGGGCGCGTTCCAGCAGCTCATCACGACCAGCGCCTTCGATGCGGCCAACCCGGCGGCGGGTCCGCGCCGGCTGCGCGATATCGCCGAGATGATCCTGGCCGAGTCTCCGCACGTGGCCGCGCTCCAGGAGGTGACCCGGTACGAATTCACCTTCGCGGACGGCTCCGAGGCGGTCCTCGACTTCCGGGAGGTGCTCCAGGGTTGGCTCGACACGTACTGGCTGATGGGCTACACGCCCTACCGGTACGAATGGGTCGTGAACCCGCTGGTGGAGGCGCCTACGCTCGAACTGCCGGTCATGGGCGGCGTAGCGGTAGACTATCATGACGCCGACGCTCTCCTGATCCGTAGCGATGTGGCGACCGTCGGGGCGCCCGTCCTGGGGACGTTCGCGGCGGTGCAGCCGTTCAGCGTTTTCGGCACCGTGTTCGAGTACTGGAGGGGCTGGCAGGCCGTGACCATCGAGTTCGGCGGTCGGGAGATCGTGGTGGTGAACACCCACCTCGAGGTCCAGCAGTTCGAGGACGTGCAGCTGGCGCAGACGGCCGAGCTGATCGAGTGGATGGACGGCCGCGACGCGCCGGTGATCGCGCTGGGCGACTTCAACTCCGCGGCGAACCACGACGCGCCGGAGGACCAGTACTCCGGGAGCTATCCCATGCTCCGCCAGGCCGGGTACGCCGATCTGTGGCTGCGGGAGGCGCACAGCGTGGGCGGCGTGACCTGCTGCCAGGCCGGAGACCTGACGAACTCCGAGTCGCAGCTGACGGCACGGCTGGACCTCGTGCTCGTGAAGTGGGGCGCCGCCGGCTTCGGCGGTCGGTCCCGGATGGAAGTCCTCGGCGAGGAGCCGTCGGATCGGATCGAGTTCACCGGCGTGAGCCCGTTCCTGGCGGATCCGTTCCCGGTCACGCTCTGGCCCTCCGACCATGCCGGGGTGGTGGCCACGATGTGGCCGGCCCCGGGGCGGCTGCGCGACTAGCGGATTCGAGCACCGCCGGCTCGGCCTGCGGCTGAGCGATACCGCCCCCGGCGCGCCCCTCGCGCGTCGGGGGCGGCCGCTTGCTCGGGGAGGATCCGAGTCGTATCGTGGCTGAGCCCGTGCGATCACGGAGCTGAATCTCATGGCACCCCGTGCCTCTCCCCGGAGGTCAACCCCATGCAGTTTTTCGAGAATGTCGACCTGGAGTCCCTGATCCCGCTGGCGCTGGACCTGATCGGTGCGGTGCTCCTCCTGCTGATCACGATCTGGGTCGCCAAGTGGGGCCGGAAGGTGACCCGACGGGCGCTGGAGGCGCGCGGGATGGACCCGACGCTAACGCGATTCACGGCCAACCTGGTTCGCTACGGTGTCCTGATCCTGGGCGGCCTGACGGTCCTGAGCGTGTTCGGGGTCTCGGTGGCGAGCTTCGCGGCGATCCTGGCCGCGGCCGGCTTCGCCCTGGGCCTGGCGCTGCAGGGCACCCTCGGCAACTTTTCCGCCGGCGCCATGCTCCTGATCTTCCGACCCTTCAAGGTCGGCGATGTGGTCGAGGTGTCCGGCGTCCGTGGGAAGGTCGTGGAGATCGACCTGTTCACCACCCAGTTCGACACCCCCGACAATCGCCGCTTCATCGTTCCCAACGGCCAGGTTTTCGGCTCCACGATCGAGAACGTGACGTTCCACGAGACCCGGCGCGTCGATGTGGACGTGGGCACGTCCTACGACGCGGACCTGCGCGAGACCCGCGCGATCCTGGGCCGCGTCGCAGCCGAGACGGAAGGCGGGCTGGAAGAGCCGGAGCCGCAGGTGTACCTGCAGCAGCTGGGTGGCTCGTCCATCGACTGGACGGTCCGCGTCTGGGCCCGGACGGAGGACTACTGGGCGGTGAAGGAGCGGCTGACCCACAGCATCAAGATCGCTCTGGATGATGCCGGGATCGGGATCCCGTACCCGCAGATGGACGTCCACCTGGACGGCGAGCTGGGCGGAGCGCCGACGCCTCCGCGCTGACGGTCAGCCCTCCAGCTCGGCCTCGGTCTCCAGGCTGAGGTCGTCGCGACCGACGGCGGCCAGCGCTGCGAGCCGGCCGTCCCGGAGGTAGCGGACTGCGCCGTCCCTGCGCAGGTCGCCCTCGACCTCCGCGTCGTCCCACTCGGGAGCGTGGCCCACGTACGCGACGGACATATCGAACTGGTGTGTCCAGAAGAACGGGGCGTCCCGGAACGGCTCGTCCCTGCCCAGGATGTTCTTCGCGGCCGTCTGGCCCTGGCGCTGCGCCACGACCCAGTGCTCGATACGACGGCGCGCGCCCGACGCGTCCGGCCAGCGGGCGATGTCGCCGGCGGCGAAGATCCGGGGATCACTCGTGCGCAGGTCCGTGTCCACCAGGATCCCGCCATCGACGTCCAGACCCGCGGTCTCCGCGAGCCGCGTGTCCGGGATGACGCCCACGCCGATCACCACCAGGTCGGCCGCCAGCTCCGTCCCGTCCTCGAGGAGCACCGCTTCGTCCGTGATCTCGGCCGCGGTGCTCCGGAGCCGGAAGGCCACCCCGCTGTCCTCGTGAGCGCTGCGGATCGCCGCGCCCAGCTCGGGTCCCAACGTGTTGTCGAACGGCACGGCCTCCGGCGCCACCACGGTGACGTCGAGCTCGCGGGCGCGCAGCGAGGCCGCGACCTCCATGCCGATGAAGCTGGCGCCGATGACCACGGCACGCGATGCCGCATCGGCGTCCGCGATGATGGCCCGGGTGTCCGCCAGTGAGCGGAGGGTGTGCACGTGGTCGCGGTCGAACCCGGGGATCCGCAGCGTCCGCGGCGTACCGCCCGTGGCGAGGAGTACGGCCCCGTACTCCACGGCGTCCCCGGAGCCCACCCGCACGACCCGCTCCGCCGTGTCGATGGCCTGCGCTTCGTCCACGATCCGGAGGATATCGTGCTCGGCGTAGAAGTCGTCCGGGCGGAGCGGGATCCACTCCTCGGGGGCGCTGCCGGCCAGGTAGTCCTTCGAGAGGTTCGGCCGGTCGTACGGCGCGTCCGCGTCCGGGTCGATCATGACGACGCGACCCTCGTAGCCTTCGCGTCGGAGCATCTCGGCCGCGGCGCTGCCCGCCGCGCCCGCGCCGACGATCACGACCGACTCTGGTCCGTCGGCTGAGCGTCCTCGGGGGTCGAGCGGGTCGGGCTCCCGCTTCTCGCCCAGCGTCACGCGACCGCCGTCCACGGTCACGGGCCACGTGGGGACCGGATTCAGCGCGGGCGCTTTGGTCGCCTCGCCCGTCTTCAGGTCGAAGCACGCGTGGTGCCACGGGCAGCGCACCGTGCCGTCCTTCACCAGCCCGTCGCCCAGAGGGCCGCCGTAGTGGGTGCACGCCGCGCCGATCGCGGAGACGTCGTCGCCGTCGCGGTAGAGGAGGACCTGGTC
>JAWVYT010000334.1:0-3506 GCA_033722595.1 Longimicrobiales bacterium | reverse complement strand
CGCCGTCGCAGCTGGTGACGCAGCTGGTGCGGGAGCGGGAGCTGCCGGAGGAGGAGCTCCGAAGGCTTCGGGAGCTGATCGACGCTCGGCTGGCGGGTGGAGGGGAGGAAGCAGGCTGATGGCCGCGTGGGTCGTGTACGTGACGGGGGTCGGCGCGGTGGTGGCCGTGGCGGCGCTGCTGTTGGAGCGGGGACTGCGCCGGCTCGGCCGGCCGGTGCGCTGGGTCTGGATTGCGGCGCTGACGGGCACGGTGTCGATCCCGGCGGCGGCGCTGTTCTTCGGTACCGGCGAGGTGGGCTGGAGCGTTCCGGCGGTGGAGGTCTCGACGGTATCGGAGACGGTATTCGCGGCGGGCTGGATGGCGGCCACGCTGATGCTGCTGGCGAACTTCCGGCTGTCGGCGTGGACGCTGCGACGGAACCGACGGTCCTGGCGGGACGTCCGGGTGGGCGGTCATCGCGCGATGGTGTCGGCCGGGTTCGGTCCCGGCGTGATCGGAGTGGTCCGGCCCCGGATCGTGCTTCCGGAGTGGATCCTGGATGCGGACCCGGCCGTGCACCGGCTGGTGGTGGCCCACGAGGTGGAGCACGTCCGGGCCAGGGACACGCGCCTGCTGCTGGCCGGGCTGCTGCTGGCGTCGCTCGTGCCCTGGTGTCTGCCCGCGTGGTGGCAGCTCCACCGGCTCCGGGCCGCCATGGAGACGGACTGCGACGCCCGGGTCCTGCGGGGTCCGGCGGGGCGCCGGGAATACGCCAACGCGCTCGTGGCCGTGGCCGGCCGCCGGAGCCGTACCGGGGTGCCCGTCCCGGCGCTGGGGCCCCGGCCGGCGGAGCTCGAGCGCCGGATCCGGATCATCACGTCGGCCCGCCCCTCATCGCGCAGGGCGGCCCTCGGGCTGGTCGCGGTGGCTGCCGCGCTGGTGCTCGGGCTGGCACGGGTGCCGACGCCGGCGCGCCCATCGGTGCCCGCGCTGCCGGCGTTCCGTCTCGCGAATCCGCTGCTGTCATCGGACGCCCCGCGGCGGGCGACGGTGATCCTCTCGGTCCAGCCCGAGGCGGTCCCGGCCTCGCCGGACTAGGCGGTGGTCGGGCGCGGAGCCGGAGGGAGAGACTAGAGACTAGAGTCTAGAGACGAGAGACTAGACTAGAGTCTAGAGTCTAGAGTCTAGAGTTTAGGGACCAGCGACCAGAGACCGGGGTCTGGAGCCCGGAGGTCAGGGGTGCGACGGCAATGAGTCAGGAGCGGTACCCGGTGCCGGCGAAGGACCACCGGGTGGAAGAGCGGATCCGGCAGAGCCGGTTCATCACCACGGTCGGGCGGGCGGAGACGGCCGAGGACGCCCGTGCGTTCATCGATCGGATCCGGGCGGAGTTCGACGACGCGACCCACAACTGCTGGGCGTTCGTGGCCGGGCCGCCGGGATCGACCACCGACGTCGGGATGAGCGACGACGGCGAGCCCCACGCCACCGCAGGCCGCCCCATGCTCGAGGCGCTCGTGCACGCCGATGTGGGCGAGGTGGTGGCGGTGGTGACCCGGTACTACGGCGGCGTGAAGCTGGGGAAGGGCGGGCTCCAGCGGGCCTATTCCGGCGGCGTGCGGGAGGCGCTGGCCTCACTTCCCGTGGCGGAGCGGATCCACCGGTCCGAGGTCTGGGTCACGGTGGAGTACGCCGAGCGGGACCCCATGGTCCGGACCGCCGGCGAGCTCGACGCCGTCCTGGTGGACGAGGAGTACGGCGAGCACGCGCGCCTCAAGTTGGCCGTCCCGTCACGGAAGCTCGGCGAGTTCCGCCACGCCGTGGCGGAGGTGACGGGTGGGAAGGGGAGGATCGAGCCGGGGTGAAGATGCAAGAGTGCAAGAATGCAGGATGCAAGATCCGACGATAGCGTGCCCCGCACTCTTGCACTCTTGCCTCTTGCACTCTTGCCTCTTCTCAGTTCCCGCTCTCGAACACCTCTTCGATGGAGATGATCGTGATGTCGTCCTCGCCGACGGGGATCGGGTGGCGTGCGATCTCCTCGTCCTCGGCCAGCACCTCGGCGGGCTGGGGTCCGGCGTAGGTGATGGGCGTCGGCTCGGCGTCGAGCAGCTTCTGCTTCATCCCCTCCGCGTCGTCCGTGATGAGGACCAGGTACATGCTCCCGGCCTGGAGGTGCTCGCGGACGGCCGCGTTGACCGCCTCGGCGTCCAGCGCCTCGAGCCCCGGCCGGATGCGAGCCAGGTAGCCGGGGTCGTCGATCCCGTAGAAGGCGTCGTCCATGGCGTACGCCAGCCGGCGTGAGATGGAGTTGCCCCAGTTGACCGAGTAGTTCCGCAGGAACGCGACGGTTTCCTCGACCTGGTCCCCGGTCATGCCGTTCTCCACGAGCCTGTCCAGCTCCCGGAGCGCCGCCCGGGTGGCGAACAGCGCCCGGTCGTGGAGCGTGCCGGGGTCGGTCATGGCGATGGGCCGGATCCAGATCTCGAAGAGCTGGCTCTGGCGGGCCACGTTCAGCCGGGGCTGCTGCGTGGCGTAGCCGGCGGGGAACGCCTCGATGTACGAGTAGTCGCCGTAGTTCATGCCCCGGGTCTCCCGGATCACCTGGTAGAGGTGGCTGAAGGAGTTCCGGTGCTCGCCGAACCATGAGTTGGCCGCGAGCATGGCCATGAAGTCGTCGTCGCCCCGCTGCAGGTCGATGGGGAAGCCCATGGAGATGGCCACGGCGTCGGTGGCCTTGTCGACCAGCAGGATCTTCATCCCGTCGGGCATGGCGGGCTCCGGCGGCGCCGGCTGCTCGACCGTGCCCTCGGGCAGCGCGTCGAAGTCGGAGCGGACCTGCTCGGCGAAGCCGTCAGGGTAGCCGCCGCCCACGCCGACGACCACGTTGCCCCGGAGGTAGTGGTCGGCGTAGAACTGCCGCACGTCGTCCAGCGTGAGGTCGCGGACGCTCTGGACGTAGCCCTCCTCGGGGTGCTCGTACGGCGTGCCCCGATAGGCCATCCAGAAGAGCAGCTCCTTGGACAGCTCCTCGTCACGGCTGTAGCGCCGGCCGCGCTCCAGCTGGTTCATCGTCTGACTCTTGATCCGCTCAAAGTCCTCCGGGTCGAACGCCGGCTGGAGGATCGCGGCCTTGAAGAGGTCGTAGTACTCCTGGAGGTTGTCCTCGTGGATCCGGCCGGTGAAGACCGTCATCTCCTTGTCCACCGAGTAGCCGTAGCCGGCGGCCATGGGGTAGAGCGCCTCCAGGATCTCCTGGTAGCTGTGGGTCTCGGTCCCGCCGTCGGCCAGCAGGCTGGCCGTGAGGGCCGCGAGCCCTTCCTTGCCCTCCGGATCGTTCTGCGACCCGGTCCGGACCCAGATATTGAACGCAATGAACGGCGAGCCCTCCTCCTCGAGGGTCACGAGCCGGGGTACGTCGTTCATGGCCCCTTCCTGGGTGTGGGCGGCGCCGGGGAGCCCGATGAGGGCGACGACGGCGATCAGCAGTAGTCGTCTCATGGTTCTAGCCCTCCGCCTGGATCAT
>JAWVYT010000333.1:0-3515 GCA_033722595.1 Longimicrobiales bacterium | reverse complement strand
CGGACCACGGCGGGGTCGTCGTGGCGGACGGTCATGTGACCGACCTTCCGGCCGGGCCGCGGCTCCTTGCGGTAGAGGTGCAGGTGGACGTGGGGGTGGCGGAGCACGTCGGCCGTCTCGTCGGGGATCGCGCCGATGAGGTTGACCATGGCGGCGTGGCCGCGCATGGCGGTGGAACCCAGGGGCAGACCCAGCACCGCCCGGACGTGGTTCTCGAACTGGCTGCTCTCCGAGCCCTCGATGGTCCAGTGGCCCGAGTTGTGGACGCGGGGCGCCATCTCGTTGGCCAGGAGCCGGTCGCCGACCTGGAACAGCTCGATGGTCATCACGCCGACGTACTCCAGCTCCTCGAGCACGCGGGCGGCGTGGGCCTCGGCCCGGTCCTGGAGCGCGGGGTCAAGCTCCGGCGCGGGCGCGATGGCGACGCGGATGATCCCGTCCTCGTGGATGTTCTCGGGCAGCGGATAGAACGCCGTTCCGCCGTCGACGCCCCGGACCGCGATAATCGACAGCTCCCGCTCGAAGTCGACGAACCCTTCGAGGATCAGCGGCACGCCCCCGACCGCTTCCCATGCGGCCTCGATGTCGGCGTCCGTCCGGATCACGGCCTGACCCTTCCCGTCGTACCCGAACCGGCGGGTCTTGAGCACGGCGGGCAGCCCCACCTCGGCCACGGCGGCCCGGAGCTCTTCCAGGGTGTCGGCGGCGGCGAACGGTGCGGTCTCGAGGCCCTGGTCCCGGAAGAACGACTTCTCCACCAGCCGGTCCTGGGAGACTTCCAGCGCTCTGCGCCCGGGACGGACGGGGACGCGGTCGTCGAGGTGCTCGAGGGCGAACGCGTCGACGTTCTCGAACTCGTACGTCACGGCGTCGAGGCCGGTCACGAACCGGTCGAGGGCGTCGGGGTCGTCATAGCGCTCGGCCAAGACCTCGGCCACCTCCGCCGAGGACGACGGGTCCTTCGGGTCGAGGAGGCGGCAGCGCACGCCCAGCGGGTAGCCGGCGAGTGCCATCATCCGGCCGAGTTGACCGCCGCCCAGGATCCCGAGTCGCATCATCCCTCGGACGGGTCCGGGTGACTCAGCACCCGCTCGGTCTGGGCGGCCCGGTACGCGTCCAGCGCCGTCCGGACCTCGGGGTGCTTGTTGGCCAGGATGGAGGCCGCCAGGAGCGCTGCGTTGACGGCACCGCTCCGCCCGATGGCGAGCGTACCGACGGGCACGCCCCGGGGCATCTGGACGATGGAGAGGAGCGAGTCGACGCCGTTCAGCACCCGGCTCTTCACGGGCACGCCCAGCACCGGCAGTGTGGTCTTGGCCGCCGCCATCCCCGGCAGGTGCGCCGCGCCGCCGGCCCCGGCGATGATGACCTCGAGCCCACGCTCCCGGGCCGAGCTCGCGTACTCGTAGAGGAGGTCGGGCGTCCGATGCGCGGAGACCACGCGCTTCTCGAACCAGACGCCGAGCTCGTCCAGCGTGTCGGCGGCGTGGCGCATGGTCTCCCAGTCGGACGTGGAGCCCATGATCAGCCCTACCAGAGGGGTCTTCGACATTGTGTTCCCGTTCGGTTGGCGGTGAGGTCGGTAAGGTAGGAGCCCCGCCGGGCCACAACAACAGGGACCGCCGGACGCCGGCTCGGCTCCTGGTGGCCGGGCTCAGTCCGGGTACTCGAAGGTGAGCGGTGTCGCGATATCGGGGTGTATGGAGCGGTGGACCGGGCAGTGGGAGCCGACCTTCTCGAGACGCTCCCGCTGCTCGACGGTCAGCCCGGCGGGCATGGTGATCACCATCGGCAGGGCGTCGATCCGTCGCGGGTCGGCGGCCATGTGCTTCTCCACCCGGAACGACGCCCCGTCGAACGGGATCCCGTCGCGCCGCGCGGCGATCGCCATGACCGTCACGACGCAGCTGCCGAGAGCGGTCGCCACCAGGTCCGTCGGCGAGAACGCGCTGCCGTCGCCCTGATTGTCGAGGGGCGCCGCGGTGTCGCACTCCGTTCCCGACAGCTCGTGCCGCACCCGTACCTTGAGATCGCCGCTGTACCGTCCGGTGATGACCACTGCCATGGCGTCCGTCCTTTCGTGCGCGCCGGCGTCCGCCGGGACCGGGCGAGACCGCCTCGCCGGGCGAGTGCCGGGGCCCGGCAAGCCGCCACCGGCGCGCTGACGTATATTGCACACACCCGACACGCGGGTTCTAATGTATCGGCCTCACCTGCACACACGCGACGCGCCGACGCAGTGACCATCCTGGATCGTATTCTCCCGGACTACCCGGAGGACCAGAAGGCCGAGCGCACCCAGCTGCTCGGCCTCATGGCCATGTTCTTCCTGGTGGTCACGGCGGTCGGGGTCCTGAAGCCGGTGCGGAACTCGCTCGCGCTGATCGGCCTCGGCGAGGGCGATTTCTACCAGGTCTACATGGTCAGCGCGGTGGTGCTCCTCTTCGTCCCGATCTACAACCGGCTGGCGGACCGGGTGGGCTGGCGGGCGCTGGTGCCGGGGCTCGCGGTCTTCTTCGGGCTCAACCTCATGGTCTTCCGGCTGGCGTACTCGGAGGGCAGCACGGTGCTGGGGCTGGCCTTCTACGGCTGGTACGACCTGTTCTCCGCAGCACTGGTGACCCAGTTCTTCGTGGCGACGCAGCTGCTGCTGAACGCCCGGAGCGCGAAGAGCGCGTACCCGCTGGTGATCGGCGGGGGCGCCGTGGGCGCCATGCTCGGCGGCGGGATCTCGGGGTTCCTGGCCACGGCCATCGGGACCGAGAACCTGCTGCTGGTGGGCGCCGCCTTCATCCTGGCCTTCGGGCTGGGCATCCCGTTCGTGTGGCCCGCCGATGAGATCACGGCGGTACAGCGGGAGCGGTCGAAAGGCGTGCGCCGCCAGGAGCAGATGTCCAAGGGCGAGGTCCGGGAGCTCCTGTCCAACTCGCACGTCCGGCTCATTGCCGTGACTGTCCTCATGGTGGTGGTGGCGAAGCAGCTGGTGGACTACGAGTTCAACACGCTCACGGAGCAGATCTTCGTCACTGAGGACGCGGTGACGGAGTTCCAGGGGAAGGTCAACCTGGCCACGCAGTGGCTGCCGCTCCTCTCGGTGGTGGCGCTGCGGCCGCTGCTCAAGCGGTGGGGGCTGGGCGCCATCGTCTTCATCCTGCCGGGCCTGATCTTCATGACCAGCGTGGTCGCCGCGGCCTTCTTCAGCATCTGGACGGTCATCGCCGTCCGGACGGCGGACACGACGTTCCGCTACTCGGCGGAGCGTGCGAGCCGGGAGATCCTCTACGTCCCGATCCCCGAGGAGATCAAGCTGAAGGCGAAGACGTACATCGACGTGGGGGTGGAGAAGGGTCTGGGCAAGGCGCTCTCGGCGGGCGTGCTGGCGCTGCTCGTGGAGGTGCTGGGGCTGGGGCTCGAGCAGATCGCGTGGGTCGTGGTGGCGCTCGCCGCCGGGTGGGTGGCGGTCACCGTCATGATCCGGAAGGAGTACGTCCGGACGCTGGCCCGCTCGATCCGGG
>JAWVYT010000332.1:0-3531 GCA_033722595.1 Longimicrobiales bacterium | reverse complement strand
GACGCGGACGTCATCGAGGTCGAGCACCCGGGTCATGTGGTCTTCCCAGACGGCGCTGCGGTGCGTCCCGATGGCCACGGTGTCCCCCTCACCGGCCAGGAGGAGAGCCCGGTACTCCAGCACGCTGGGGCCGGCCCTCAGAGGTGGCTGGGTCTCGCTGATGTCGTGCAGGAGCAGACCGGGCCCCGGTCCGAGCCCGGCGGTCACGCCCGGGCCGTGCGCGTCGGGGGACGGGGGCAGGTCGACCCGCTCGGCGCACCGGCGGATCGCCTCCCGCCCGTCCTCGCCGACGGGTACGGCGAACCGACGACGGATCGGCAGCGCGGGGTGCGGCTGCATCAGCGACTGATCCCTGAGCCGGTCCTGGCGGCCGTTCCGTTCGGATCCCATTGCAGGGAATCACCGGGCGCACATCCCGTTCCGATGGCACCCGACCGGGCGCCCGGACCGGCGCCCCTGGTACCCGACGTGCAGCACCTGGAAGTCGAAGACAGCCACGACACCACGGGGAGGGCCATGATCGGCGTGACCGGAGCGACGGGGACCATCGGGAGCCATCTGGTCCGGCGGCTGAGCGAGCGGGGCGAGCGGGTCCGTGCGTTCACGCGGGATCCGGAGCGCCAGCCGCCGCTGGAGGGCGTGGAGTGGCGGGGCGCGGACCTGGCGGACCGGTCGGGACTCGAGGACGCCTTCGCCGGCTGCGACCGGCTCTTCCTGCTGACGGGCAACACCGACGACATGGTCCGGCTCCAGCAGAACGCGCTCCGGTCGGCCGCGGAGACGGGGATCGAGCACGTGGTGAAGCTGTCGGCGCTGGGCGCGACAGACCACTCGAAGTCCGTGATCGGGCTGTGGCACTACAACGTGGAGCGGGAGCTCCGGGACGCGGACTTCCAGTGGACCATCCTCCGCCCGCACCACTTCGCCCAGAACCTGCTCCGACCGGTGACGTTCGACCGGGAGGCGGGCGTGGTGTATTCGGCGTCCGGCGACGGCGCGATCCCGTTCATCGACACCCGGGACATCGCGGAGGTCGCGGTGGTCGCGCTCGTTGAGGACGGCCACGCCGGTGCGGTCTACACGCTGACGGGGCCCGAGGCGGTGTCGTACGGCGAGGCGACGGAGATCCTGGGCCGCGTGCTGGGCCGGGCGCTGGAGTACCGGTCGGAGACACCGGACGAGGCGTGGCGTCGCCGTCGGGAGGCGGGCCAGCCCGTGTGGCTCGCGGCGGCGCAGCTGGCCATCGCCGGCTACCAGCGCCAGGGGGGCGTCACGGCCCGGACCACCGACACGGTCCGGGAGGTCACCGGCCGGCCGGCCCGGCCGCTCGAGACGTTCGTCCACGACCACGTCGACGAGCTCGGGGGGACCGCATGACGATCCTGGTCGCGGATCACCGGACCGTCCATCGGGTGGACCCGGAGCGGGGCCGGCTGCGCCCCGTCGAGGGGCTGGAGTCCCGCGGTCGGCAGGATGCCGTGGCCGGGTTCGGCGCGCCCGGCAGCGCGGACCGCCGGCCGACGTCGGTGGCCATCGATCCGTTCGACCCGGCGCGGGCGTGGGCCGGGACCCGGTCGGACGGCGTCTACCGGAGCGAGGACGGTGGGGCGACCTGGCGCCCGGCAGGGCTCGCCGGCCGTCGGGTGATGGTCGTCGTCCCGAGCCCGGTCGAGGAGGCGCTGGTCTGGGCGGGGACCGAGCCCAGCGCGGTCTGGCGGTCGGACGATGCCGGCGGGACGTGGCGGGAGATGAAGGGGCTGGACGCGCTGTCGTCGTCGAGCGACTGGTCGTTCCCGCCCCGGCCGGAGACGCACCACGTCCGCTGGATCGCGTGTGCGCCGGACGACCCCGGTCGGCTGTGGGTGGCCATCGAGGCCGGCGCGTTGGTCGGCACGCCCGACGGCGGGGAGACATGGCACGACCGCGTGCCCGGCGGCCCGTACGACACTCACGAGCTGGCCGTACACCCCGACCGGCCCGAAACCCTCCGGGCAGCCGCCGGCGACGGGTATTACGAGAGCCGGGATGGCGGGGCGACCTGGGAGCGCCCCCGGGACGGCCTGGACGTGGGCTATCTCCGCAGCGTGGCCATCGACCCGGGCGACCCGGAGACGGTGGTCGTCTCGGCGGCGAGCCACGCCCACGCGGCCTACACCGCCGGCCGATCGGACGGGCGGCTCTACCGCAGGGTCGGGGACGGGCCGTGGGAGCGGGTCACCGCCGGGTGGCCCGCTCCGCCGGACACCATCGCGCCGCTTCTGGCAGCCGGCCACGGTCCGGGCGAGTTCTGGGCCGCCGACGAGCGCGGTGTGCACCGCTCGGAGGACGGCGGAGCCGCGTGGGAGCGGGTCGCCGCGTTCGAGGAGACCCCGCGTCATCTGAGGGGACTGGCCCTGGGCGACTGAGCGCCGGGTCCCGGATCGGCGGCGGGGCTGGCTCCTCCGGCCCGTCCTGCTGCCGGGGTGGGGCCGCTAGCCTGCCGGCTCCAGCTCCCGCACGTGGTGCCACCACCATACCCAGACACCGAAGAGCACCATGGCCGCGGCCTGGTGGATCACCGCCAGCGACACCGGGACGAAGTAGAGGAGCGTCAGGACGCCCAGGAGGTACTGGACCAGGACGCCGGCGAGGAACACGAGGTTCAGCCGGCGGGAGCGGGCGTCGGCGTCGCTCCGGGCCACCTGCACGAAGAACCCGAGGACGAGCAGCCCGAGGACGGTGCCCAGCAGCCGGTGCATCCACTGCACCGCCACGGGGTTCTGGACGAAATTGAGGATCGTGGGCTCGAGCCAGTACATGGACTGCGGGACCAGCTTGCCTTCCATCAGGGGGAACGTGTTGTGGTAGCGGCCGGCCTTGAGCCCGGCCACGAACGCGCCCCAGACCACCTGGAGGGCGAAGACCGCACCGATGGCGGCGAGGCCTCGTCGCATGAGCCGCTTCGTGTGAAGCGCGACCCGGGTCGCCCCGGGCCCGACCGCCATGTCGCGGGCCAGCCAGGTGGCGAACCCGAAGATGACGAAGGCCAGGGAGAGGTGTGCGGCGAGCCGGTAGTGGCTGACGGAGGGCCGGTCCACGAGCCCGCTGGCGACCATGAGCCAGCCCATGACGCCCTGCGCGGCGCCGAGGCCGAAGAGGCCGAGGGAGCGCCACAGGAGCGGACGGTTGAAGTAGCCCCGTACCCAGAAGAAGACGAACGGGACCAGGAACACGATCCCGATGGCCCGGGCCAGGAGCCGGTGCAGGTACTCCCAGAAGAAGATGACCTTGAACTCGTGCAGGGTCATCCCCTGCCGCAGCTTCTGGTACTCCGGGAACTCCCGGTACCGGCTGAAGACCCGCTCCCAGTCCGCCTCGGTCAACGGCGGGATGACGCCGACGAACGGGTCCCAGTCCACGATGGAGAGCCCGGACTGGGTCAGCCGCGTGATCCCGCCCACGATCAGTACGCCCAGGGTCATGCCCGCCACCGCCCAGAACCAGGTGCGGAGGTGCTGTCGCCGGTTCTCGGAGATGGCCAGCCGCCAGTCG
>JAWVYT010000331.1:0-3549 GCA_033722595.1 Longimicrobiales bacterium | reverse complement strand
TCGGAGACGGTGCGCCGGACGTTCGACACGCTGGCGAACACGTACCGGTTCTTCGCGATGTACGCGAACCTGGAGGCGTGGACGCCGTCGGAGGACGCGGTGCCGGTCGGGGACCGGAGCCTCATGGACCGGTGGCTGCTCTCCCGTCAGGCGCACCTGGTGGCCGAGGTCCGGGGCTCGCTCGACGCGTACGACCTGACCCGGGCCGCCCGCCAGATCGCCGACTTCGTCGTGGACGACCTCTCCAACTGGTACATCCGCCGCGGCCGGGACCGGTTCTGGGGGTCGGCCGACGCCGCGGACACCCGGGCGGCGTTCCGCACGCTCTGGGAGTCGCTGGTCACCGTCAGCCGGCTCATGGCGCCGATCACGCCGTTCCTGGCCGACTGGCTGCACCGCGCCCTGGGCCGCGACTCGGTGCACCTCGCGGACTACCCCGAGCCGACGGCGCCGCGGGACGAGGCGCTGGAGCGGGGCATGGACGGGGTCCGGACGCTGGCGAGCCTGGGCCGGGCGGCCCGGGAGCAGGTCCAGATCCGGGTGCGGCAGCCGCTGGGCACGCTCTACGCCGTGACGCCGTCGCGGCTCGAGCTCTCCGACCCGCTGCTGGACGTGCTGAAGGACGAGCTGAACGTGAAGACGGTGGAGTTCCTGGACGACGCGGAGCTGCTGGTCACGCTCGAGGCCAAGCCGAACTTTCGGGCGCTGGGCCAGCGGTTCGGGAGCGAGACGCAGGAGGCGGCCGCGGCCATCCGGGCGCTGAGCGGCGACGCGCTGTCCCGGTTCCGCGAGGGCGAGGAGATCGTGATCGAGGTGGACGGCGAGTCCCACGACCTGCAGCCCGACGAGGTCGAGATCCAGCAGGTCGCGAAGGGCGACCTGGTGGTGGAGAGCGGCGACCGGTTCACCGTGGCGCTGGACCCGTCGATCGACGACGCCCTCCGCCTGGAGGGGCTGGCGCGGGAGCTGGTGAACCGGATCCAGCGGCTCCGTCGCGATGGCGGGCTGGAGGTCAGCGATCGGATCCGGCTCTGGGTCACCGGCGATGACGACGTGCTCAGCGCCGCCGGCCGTCACGCCGACTACATCACCGGCGAGACGCTGGCGGTGGAGCTGACCCGGGAGCCGGCGCCGGAGGACGAGGCCGTGCACGCCCGGGAGGTGGAGCTGGACGGCGTGGCCGGCCGGATCGCGCTGACCCGGGCCGCGAGGGCGTAGATGGCGCTGACAGCGAGTCAGAGGGAGGAGCTCCGGGAGCTCCTGGAGCGGGAGCGTCGGAAGCTGGTGCGACGGCTCCGGCGGTTCAACGAGGACCTGGCCGAGATGGCCGACGCGGGGCTGTCGCAGCACATGGCGGAGACGGCGTCGGCGTCGACGGCGAGGGAGAAGGCGTTCATGCTGGCGGGCGAGGAGGGCGAGCGGCTGGTGGAGGTCGACCGGGCGCTGGAGCGGCTGACGCGGGCCCCCGCGTCGTTCGGCACCTGCCGATCGTGCGGGTCCGAGATCGCGTTCGAGCGACTGGAGGCGCTGCCGTACACGACCCTCTGCATCGACTGCAAGCGGACGGAGGAGGGCGCCGCGTGAGCGGGGGGCACGGCGCCGGGTCGCCCGGGGCGGCCGCGACGGCCGGCGGCCGGTGGAACGGCGCCAAGGTGCGGCTGTTCGGCGCCGTGGTGGGCGCGGTGCTGGCGGCGGACATCGCGACCAAGCTCGTGGTGCAGCGCACGCTCCGGCCGTACCAGCAGGTGGAGATCCTGGGCGACTACGTGCGCCTGACGTACATCTACAACCCGGGCGCGGCGTTCGGGATCTACCTGGGCGACTACTCCCGGATCATCTTCCTGGTCCTGTCGCTCATCGCGCTGGCCGCGCTCCTGGCCATGTACTGGGTCACGCCGCTGGCGAACCGGGTGCGGCTCGCGTCGATCGCGCTGGTCTGCGGCGGCGCCATCGGCAACCTGATCGACCGGGTCCGGTCGCCCCGGGGCGTGGTCGATTTCCTGGACATGGGGGTCGCCGAGCTCCGGTGGCCGGTGTTCAACGTGGCCGACGTGGCCGTGACCACCGGCGCGATCCTGCTGGCGCTGTCGCTGTGGCAGGAGGAGCACGGCCGGGAGCGCGAGGGCGGCCGGGAGCCCGGGGGCGGTGGCTGAGAGCCGGCGTCTGGAGGTGGAGTCGGCCGGCGATGGCGAGCGGCTGGACGCCTGGGTGGCCGATCGGCTGGACGACCTCTCCCGGAGCCGGGCCGCGCAGCTGATCGCGGAGGGCCGGATCCGGCTGAACGGCGAGCCGGCGAAGAAGAGCGAGCGGCTGGAGGCCGGCGACGTGGTCGAGGTGGAGGTCCCGGAGCCCGAGCCGAGCGGGGTGGAGCCCGAGGCGATCCCGCTGGAGCTGGTCTACGAGGACGACGCGCTGGCGGTGGTGAACAAGCCCGCGGGGCTGGTGGTGCATCCCGCTCCGGGCCACCGGACGGGCACGATGGTGAACGCGCTGCTGCACCACCTGGACGACCTGTCCGGGATCGGCGGCGTGAAGCGCCCGGGGATCGTGCACCGGCTGGACAAGGACACGTCGGGGCTTCTGATCGTGGCGAAGCACGACCAGGCCCACCGGCGGCTCTCGGCCGCGTTGAAGCGGCGGGCCATCCACCGGATCTACCTGGCGGCGTCGTGGGGCCACCTGGACGAGGACCGTGTGACCGTGGACGCGCCGGTGGGCCGGTCCCACCGGAACCGGAAGCGGATGGCGGTGGTGGAGGACGGCCGCCGGGCCGTGACCCATTTCCGGCGGCTCGAGCGGTGGGTGGCGGCCGACCTGCTGGAGGCGGAGCTCGAGTCGGGCCGGACCCACCAGATCCGGGTCCACCTGACCCATATCGGGCACCCGGTCATCGGGGACGAGCTCTACGGCGCCGGCGGCGCGAAGGGGATCAGCGGCCCGGGCCACGTCTGGGCCCGGGAGCTCGAGCGGAAGGTCCCCCGGCAGTTCCTGCACGCCCACCGCCTGGTCTTCGACCACCCGGTCTCCGGGGACCGGATGGCCTTCGAGGCGCCGCTGCCCGGGCCGCTGGCGGAGGCCGCGGCGTGGGCCGCGGCCTCGTCGCGTTGACCCCTGCCTCCGGGCCGCGGTATCTTCCGATCGCACTCCCCGCTCCATCATCAGGCACTCTCGTACGCATGACGTCACGTGAAGCGGAGCCCGGCACGACGGCCACGCGGGACCGTGGCCCCGCCTCGGTGCGTCGCGTGGCCATGTCGCGGCGGGACGAGGAGATCCTCCGCTCGCTCGCGGACCGGATCGACCCGGAGGACGCCGGCGCCCACAACAACCTGGGCGTGGTCTTCTACCAGAAGGGGCTCATCGACGACGCGATCCGCGCGTTCGAGCGGGCGCTGGAGCTGGACCCCCGGCTGGAGGTGGCCCGGGCGAACGTGGAGCTGGCGTACCTCGACTCCGGGCACTTCCGTGAGCGGGTCGAGTCGCTCCGCGCCCGGATCCGGCGGGACCCCGACGACGCGGACGCGAAGGACGCCCTGGCCCGGACCTACC
>JAWVYT010000330.1:0-3551 GCA_033722595.1 Longimicrobiales bacterium | reverse complement strand
GGTCTCCGGCGGCAGGAACGGCAGTCCCATCGGCAACCCGACGATGGCGAAGCCGCCCACCGCGATCCAGACCGCGACCCACGCGGCGGTGGAGGCGGCCCCGCGCCGCGGTGACCTCACCGTGCCGATCCGGCGCTCGATTTCCGCCATCCCCATGCCCAGGAGCGCGGGCCAGATGGGGGCGATGTAGTACGCCTTCCCGCCGAACGCGAGCATGATCCCGAACGCGGCGACCGCGGCCCAGGCCACGGCCCTCAGCCCGGCGTCCGCCCGTCCAACCAGCGCGGCGATGGCGCCGAGGGCCGCGATCACGACCGCGGGGCCCACGAGCAGGAGCTGCTCCGCCGTGAACGCCATCGGCGTGACCCGGCTGAGCTGTGTCTCCTGGAGGTCGGCGAGCTGTGTGAAGAACGGCCAGTCCAGGAGGAGCTGGCCGGTGATGCTCGGGGCGCCGACCACGAACGACAGCGCCGCGGCGGCCCACGGCCAGGGTGTTGCCAGCCACCGGCGGAGCGGCGACGCGGCCACGCCGATGAGGATGGCGGCGCCGAGCACGAGGATGGTGAACTTCGTCAGGAGCCCGAGCCCCAGGAACAGCCCGAGCAGGGCCCAGCGGCCGCCATCGGACCGGAGCAGCCGGATCATCGAGGGGCGGGCGTCACCGGGCGGCTGGTCGCCGGCCGAGGGGACGGGGTGCGCCGGGATCCGGACCAGAGCGTACAGCGCCAGTGTCCACCAAAGCTGGTCGAAGACCACCGGCTGGAACAAGGCGCCGGCCCGCATGAAGACGGGCGCCGTCGCCACCACGAACGCGGCCGCGAGCTGGGCGCCGGTCCCGCCGCCCGCGCGGCGGGCGAACGCGCCGGTCAGTACGACGAGGGCGCCGTGCGCGAGCGCCGTGCCGAGGTGGATCACCACCTGCGAGTCGCCCAGCAGCCGCTCGGCGGCCGCGACCATCGCGATGAGCGGCGGGAAGTCCATCCGCAGCAGGTGCAGGTGCTCGCCCATGGCAAGGTAGAGCAGGGCATCGCGGTGCAGCTCGTAGGGGCCGAGCCCCGCTACCAGAAGGTGAGCCACGACCACTGTCCCGGCCAGCGCCGGGACCCAGACGCTCGACCCGGCAGGAAGCTCCCGCCGGCCGCGGGCCACGGGTCAGTCGCCTCCGGCGTGGAACGCCGCGGCCCGGAAGAAGCCCACGGTCATCGGCCACGCCTGCAGCGAGGCCCGGAGGTTCGCGCCGTCCCGGCCGCTCTGCTGGCGCAGGAAGCCGTGGCCGGCGCCGTCGTAGACGTTGGCCACATAGTCGCCGCCGAGCGCCTCCTCCGCTCGCGGGATCGTGGCGTTGACCCGCTCGTCATCGCCGCCGTAGTGGCCCAGCACCGGCACGCGCACCTCCGCCAGCCCGGCCGCGTCCGGCGAGCTCCCGTAGAAGGGGACGGCGCCCATGATGTCGTCGTAGCGGGTGGCGTGCTCGAAGCTCGTGCTCCCGCCCCAGCAGAAGCCCGTGATCCCGTAGACCGACTCCGCTGCCGGGAGCCCCATGGCGAACTCCGCGGCCGCCCGGATCTGGGCGTGTACGCGGTCCTCGTCCAGCCCCCGGATCGCCGCCACCGCCGGCTGCCGCTCCGGGTTCCCGGTCTCGTCGATCGGGACGTCCTCCATGGTCAGGAGGTCCGGCGCGATAGCGATGAACCCTTCCGCCGCCAGCCGGTCGGCCACCGCGCGCACCCAGTTCGTCAGCCCGAAGATCTCGTGGATCACGACCACGACCGGCGCCGGATCGCTTCGCTCCGGGTAGACGACCCAGCTCCGCACGCTGTCGCCGTTCTCGAGCCGGACCATGGCCCACTCGCCGTGCCGGGGGGATCGGTTCAACCCCTCCATCGCGCCGTCGGCACCCGGCGGGATCCAGTCGTACGACGCGGTGGACCCCTCCTGGGCCGCGGCCGGCAGCGCGCCGGCGGGGATCAGAGCGAGGAAGAGGGCGCACGCGAGAACGGCGCGCGGAACAGCGGGGAGATCGGGGTGCATGACATCGCCTCCGTGTAGGGGAGCAGGTTGTGAAGATGGGCAGCGGGCAGGGGCGCGGACAAGCAGGTCCCGTCTTACGGTCGCGGCGCCGGCCAGCTATCTTCCGGCTCGACAGGCCGTCCGGACCGTTCCGCAGACGGCCGTGGCCGACCATCCGTCGCACCCGATACGAGCCGCCCCATGCACCACGACGTCGACGAACGTCCCGCCCCCGTCGGCACCGCCCGCCCCCGCGTGTGCCTCGCTCCTCGGGTACTGCGCGCCGCCGGCGCCCTGGCCGTGATCCTGGCGCTGACCGCGTGCTCGGAGCCCGGGCAGCCGCCGGGGCCGGACCCCGACGCGGAGCGGCCGGCCGTGGAGGCCGCGCTCGACAGCGTCTACCGCGCGTTCTCCGAGGCGTATCGGAGCGCCAACGTGCAGCTCCTCATGGACGAAGTGTACGCGCCGGGAGCGTACTACCTGCCGCCCGGCTCGCCGATCCTCCAGGGCCAGGACCAGTTCCGGGGGCAGTTCTCCTTCCTCGAGCGGTTCGCCCGCAGCCAGGGGCCGGGCCCCGAGATCCGGTTCGACATCGTCGACCGCGACATCGCGGATGGCATGGCCTACGATATCGGGACCTACACCATCCGGTCGCCCGGTGCCCCGCCCGACGAGGAGGGCACGCAGGGGAAGTTCATCGTGATCTGGAAGCGGAACAGCGATGGGGAATGGCGGATCTGGGCCGACGGGTTCAGCGCCGTCGAGTAGCGTCTGCCCGCCCCCTCGTGCGTCGAGCGCGAGCAGCCCGTAACATTCGTGGCACCCCTGTGAACCCGATCATCGCCGCCATTGCCTGAACCCGCCAAGCCCCAAGCCGCCGGACCCACGAGCGCCGCCGATGTGAAGGCGGCGCCCCAGGGGTTCGGCACGTTCGCGGGCGTCTACACGCCGTCGATCCTGACGATCCTCGGCGTGATCATGTACCTGCGGTTCGGCTGGGTGGTCGGGAACGTGGGGCTGATCCAGACGCTGATCATCGTCACGATCTGCACCAGCATCACGGCGCTCACGGCGCTGTCCATGGCGTCCATCGCCACCGACCGCCGGGTCCGGATCGGCGGCGCGTACTACATGATCAGCCGGTCGCTCGGCGTCGAGACGGGCGGCGCCGTCGGGATCCCGGTCTACTTCGCCCTCGCCTTCTCCGTCGCGCTCTACACCATCGGGTTCGCCGAGTCGGTGAACCGCGTCTTCCCGCAGGTGCCGCAGACGCTGCTGGCCGCCATCGTCACCCTGATCGTCGCGGTCCTCGCGATCGTGAGCGCCCGGCTCGTGATCCGGACCCAGTACTTCATCATGGCCGCCATCGGGATCTCGCTCCTGTCGCTCCTGTTGGGCGGCCCCATCGAGGAGACGACGCTCCAGCTCCAGCCGGCGGCCGCGCCCGCTGCCGGGTTCTGGGCCGTGCTCGCCGTCTTCTTCCCGGCGGTCACCGGGATCGAGGCGGGCGTGAACATGTCCGGCGACCTGAAGGACCCGGG
>JAWVYT010000329.1:0-3553 GCA_033722595.1 Longimicrobiales bacterium | reverse complement strand
GGATCTGCTCCATTACGACGTAATGCTCCACGTCTCCGAGGGCGAGGCCGGGCGGCGGATGACAGACCTGGCGGACGTGATGGTCATGAGCAAGAGCGGGCTGACATCGCTGGTGGATCGGATGGAGGCGGAAGGCCTGCTCGCGCGACACCCGGACCCGACCGACCGCCGTGTCACCCGAATCGTCCTGACTGCGGAGGGTGAGAAGCGGTTCGCGGAGGCTGCGAGGATCCACGGGCAAATGGTTCGGGAAGTGTTCGTGTCGCACGTCGATCCGGCTGAGGCCGAGACGATCGTCGAGGTCCTCGAGCGGGTGCGCGAAAGAATGGGGGAGTCGCAGCAGGATCCTTGACCTCCGAACGCTGGTGGTCCAATGGTTGGCCACCCCCTATCCGGAGGCAGCCATGAAGCGGATCCTCGCAAGGGCCGGCGGCGTCGTGGTCCTCCTTCTCGGAGCCCTGGTCCTCCTCGTTCAGTTTCGTCAAAACCGTACGTTCGACGCCCCCTATCCGCCCCTCGCGGCCGTGGACGACCCGGCGGTGATCGAGCGGGGCCGGTACCTGGTTTTCGGTCCGGCCCACTGCGCGGCGTGCCACGCACCGGGCGAGATGGTCGAAAAGCTGGATCTGGAGGGCGAGCCACCGCTGAGCGGCGGGTTCACCTATCCCCTGCCCTTCGGCACGCTCCATTTCCCCAACATCACTCCCGACCCGGAGACGGGGATCGGACGGTACACGGATGGTGAGGTGGCGCGTGTGCTCCGTTACGGCGTGAAGCCGAACGGGCAGGCGCTGCTGCCGGTTATGGAGTACCAGAACATAAGCGACGAGGACATCGTCGCGATCCTCTCGTATCTTCGATCCCGGCCAGCCGTCCGGCGAGAGGTTCCGGCCACGGCGCTCAACCTCATGGGCCGGGTGCTGAAGGCGTTCGTGTTCGAGCCGGTGGGCCCGTCTGGATCGCCGCCGGCCGTGAGCCCGCCGGAAGAGGCGACCGTCGAGCGGGGCGAGTACCTGGCCAACCGCGTCGCCCAGTGCGCCCAGTGTCATACCCGGCGAAACATGGGGGACATGTCCTTCGCCGGGCCCCGGTTCGCCGGTGGCGCCGAGCTGAACGAGCCGTTCGCGCCAGACTATACCTTCGTGACCCCCAACCTCACGCCGCACCCCCGGACCGGCGCTCTCGCAGGGTGGACGGAGGATCGGTTCGTGGAGCGGTTCCGTGCGGGTCGCACGGTCGAGGCGTCGCCGATGATGTGGGAGCTCTTCCAGCGGATGAGCGACACCGACCTTCGTGCCATCTACCGGTACCTGATGAGCTTGGACCCGGTGGACAACGAGACGCGCCCGTACGTGCGTCCGCGGGCAGCCGACGAGGCCTGAGGACGACCGTGAGGCCTGAAGACTGTCTGGCAGGGTGACGGGACCCGACCCGGATCCGGACCTGCGCGGTGCTGGCGATCCCGGTTGCGCTCGGCCTAACCGAAGATCTCGGTGGCTTTCTCCAGCCCGGCCGCCAGCCGGTCGATGTCCTCGGTGGTGTTGTACACCCAGCACGAGGCCCGGGTCGTGGCCGGCACGCCGAGCCGCCGCATCAGCGGCTGCGTGCAGTGATGACCCGCCCGGACGGCGATATGCTCCGCGTCCAGGATCGTGGCGACGTCATGGGGGTGAACGCCCTCCAGCTGGAAGCTGAACACGGCGATACGCTCGGCCGGGTCCGGCGGGCCGAACAGCGTGAGCCCGGCGACCTCGCCCAGCGTTTCCAGCCCGTAGCGGACGAGCGACTGCTCGTGTGCCTCCACGGCCTCCGGCCCCAGCTCCTGGACGAAGGCCACTGCGGCGGCGAGTCCCACGGCGCCGGCGACGTTGGGCGTCCCGGCCTCGAACTTGTGGGGCACGGCCGCCCAGGTGGAGTGGTCGTCCTCGACCTGGTCGATCATCTCGCCGCCGCCCTGGTACGGCGGCATGGCCTCGAGGAGCTCCCGCCGGGCCCACAGGGCGCCGATCCCCATGGGGCCGCCCATCTTGTGGCCCGACATGGCGTAGAAGTCGCACGCGAGGGACTGCACGTCGACCGGGACGTGCGGCGTGCCCTGGGCCCCGTCCACCAGCACGGCCGCGCCCACGGCGCGGGCCCGTTCTGCGATCTCCGCCACGGGGTTGATCGTGCCCAGCGCGTTCGAGATGTGGTTCAGGGCCACCAGCTTCGTCCGCTCGCCCAGCAGCTCGTCGTACTGGTCGAGACGGAGCCGGCCGGCGTCATCCACATCGACGTACCGGAGTACGGCACCGACCCGTTCCGCCAGGAGCTGCCACGGGACGATGTTCGAGTGGTGGTCCAGGCGGGTCAGGATGATCTCGTCGCCCTCGCCGATGTGCTCGGCGCCCCAGCTGTTGGCCACCAGGTTGATGGCCTCGGTGGTGCCCCGGGTCCAGACGATCTCCGCCGGGTCGGCCGCGTTCAGGAACTCGGCCACGGTGGCGCGTGCCGCTTCGAACCGGTCGGTGGCCCGCCGGGAGAGATCGTAGATGCCCCGGTGCACGTTGGCGTTGTCGGAGCGGTAGAAGTTGGCCACGGCCTCCACCACCGAGTCGGGCCGCTGGGCGGTGGCCGCGCTGTCCAGATAGACCAGGCGGTGCCCCTCTTCGTACGTACCCAGGATCGGGAAGCGGGACCGGACCCGGGCCGGGTCGAACGAAGAAAGCACCGTGTCGCTCATCTCACCCCAGGTCAACCAGGACCTCGTCGTCTTCCACCTTCACCTCGTAGCTCTCCACCGGCCGGATCGCCGGCAGGGCCACCGCCCTGCCCGATGCGACGTCGAACTTGGCCCCATGATACTGGCACTCGACCCGCCGGTTGTCATCCAGCAGCTCGCCATCGGAGAGCGGATAGTCGGCGTGGGAGCACCGGTCCTTCAGCGCGTAATACTCGCCATCGCCGGTCGCCACCAGCACGACCTTCCGGCCGTCGATCTCGACGCCCAGGAGCCCCCGGTCCGGGAGCTCGCTCAGCGCCGCCGCCTTCACGAACGCCATCAGCGGATCTTCTGCTCGATCGCTTCCTTCAGCTCCTCCACCACGCCGGGCAGCGGCAGCCGGTCCAGGACCTCGCCGAAGAACCCGAAGATCACCAGCCGCTCGGCCGACCGGCGGTCCAGGCCCCGGCTCATGAGGTAGAACAGCTCCTCCTCGTCGAGCTGGCCCACGGTGGCACCGTGGGAGCACTTCACGTCGTCGGCCTCGATCTCCAGATTCGGCAGCGAGACCGCCTCGGCGTCCTCGCTCAACAGGATGTTCCGGTTGGTCTGGTACGCGTCGGTCCGCTGGGCACCCGGATGGACCCGGATGATCCCCCGGAACACGGTCTTGGCCCGGTCGTAGAGCGCGCCCTTGTACAGCAGGTCGCTCTCGGCCTGCTCACTCACGTGGTCCTGGCGGGTATTGTGATCGAAGTGCTGGTCGCCCCGCGCGAAGTACAGCCCCAGCATGTCGCTCCGTGCGCCGGGACCCTCCAGCCGCGCGTTCAGGTCGACCCGGGCCACGCTCGC
>JAWVYT010000328.1:0-3554 GCA_033722595.1 Longimicrobiales bacterium | reverse complement strand
CGCTGCCCGCGCCCGTGCCTCCGCCTCTCCGATCCGGCCGCGGGCCAGGGCCTCCGACGTGGACCGGATCTCCTCTAGGCGCGCGATGTTCTCTGCGCTGGAGATGTACGCGACGATCAGCGTCCGTCCGAGCACGCTCGTTCCGATCTCCTCGACCTTCACCCTGTCGCTGGCCTCGTCGAGCGCCCGGAAGTACGCGAGCATCCGGTCGTGTGTGGCCAGGCGGTAGTCGGCGCCGGGCTCGAAGCCGAACACGTCGCGGGGATGCGGGACGTCCGCGAACGGATGCTCGTTCTCCCACGCCGGCAGCGCGAGCGGCGGGGCCGTGGGCTGCTGTCCGGCGATCGGGATCGGGGCCAGGAGGAGGCCCAGCGCGAGGGCCGGAGCCGTGAGTCGATGCGGTACTCGGGTCATGGGGTGCTCGAAGGTGCGGATGAGGATGCGATCGTGGGCCGAATGATAGAAGGAGTGGGCTCGAGCACGCTACCGCCGGCGCTGAGGCCGGTCGGTCGCAGGGCTGCCCGACTAGGATGCTTGATGTGCCGGGCGCGGCGGCGCGGGCTCGCCCGCGGGGGCCGCCGGTGCCGCGCTCGCGCAACGGTTGCGGAGCCGCCTTGGCGCGCCTTACGTAGAGCGTAGCGACCTGCCGTCGGTCCGTGGTCGGGCCGGCGCCTCTTTCTACCGGACCCGATCCGAGGACATGCTCCCCAGCCTTCGCATCGCCGGAGCCGCCATCGTGGTGGCCGGGCTCCTCCTCGGGTACCAGGAGGCGTCGCGCGGGATCACGGCCGAGGAGATCCGGGCCCATACGCAGTACCTGGCACAGGACGAGCTGCGGGGCCGGGCTCCGGGCAGCCGGGGCGGGGATCTGGCGTCCGATTACATCAGGGCGCAGTTCCGCGAAATGGGACTCCAGCCCCTCGGCGGGAGCTACTTCCAGGAGGTGCCCCTGGTCGGAGTCACCCCAGACCCTGCCACCATCGACCTGGCCTTCGAGGTGGACGAAGGTCGGCTCCCGCTGTCGTACCCCTCGGAGGCCGTCATCTGGCCGGGCGCGCCGCTGGGCTCCCCGGTCCAGGTCGCCGCGGAGCTGGTCTTCGTCGGGTACGGGATTCACGCGCCGGAATGGAGCTGGGACGATTACGACGGACGCGACGTGAGCGGGAAGGTCGTCGTCATCCTGATCGGGGACCCGCCCGCCCCACCGGAGGAGCCGGATCTCTTCGACGGGCCCGCGCTCACATACTACGGGCGGTGGACCTACAAGTACGAGGAAGCCCGGCGCCGGGGCGCCGCGGGAGCGCTCCTCGTCCACGCGGACGACGCGGCGGGGTACGGCTGGAGCGTGGTCGGGAGCTCGTGGACCGGAGAGCAGCTCGTGCTGCCCGATGCGGGAGACGACCCGCCGGTCGTTCTGCAGGGCTGGATCACGCAGGAGGCCGGCCGGAAAGCACTCGGGCTGGCCGGGCTCGATCTGACGGAGCTGTACGCACGGGCGGCCCGCCGGGACTTCGCGCCCGTGAGAACGGGCATCACGGTGCGAGCCGGGATGGACGGGCGCACCCGGACGCTGTCGAGCAGGAACGTAGTGGCGTACCGGCCCGGAACGAGCGCGGAGGATGTCGTGATGTTCACGGCTCACTACGACCATCTGGGCGTGGGGCCGCCCGTCGACGGCGACTCCATCTACAATGGGGCGTACGACAACGCCAGCGGCGTCGCGCTTCTCCTGGAGGTGGCCGAGGCGTTCGCGGAGCTCGAGGCCGGGACCCGACGGGGCACGGTGTTCATGGCGACCACCGCCGAGGAAGCCGGACTCCTCGGCGCCAGTCATTACGTGCACAACCCCCTGGTCCCACTGGAGAGGACACTCGCCGTCATCAACGTGGACGGCGCGAACCTCTGGGGTGAGACCGATGACGTGGTGCCCCTCGGCGCCGCCCGCTCGAACCTCGGACGTGTGGTGCAGCCCAGAGCGGACGAGCTCGGGCTCCAGATCCTGCCGGACCCCCAGCCCGCCGAAGGCGCGTTCTTCCGATCCGACCACTTCGCCTTCGCCCGGGCCGGGATCCCCGTTCTCTACATCCGACACGGACTGCGCTTCCGGGACCGGCCCGAGGGCTGGGGCGCCCGGCGGATGGAGCAGTGGGCGATGGATAACTACCATCAGCCGTCCGATGAGTATCACCCGGAGCTCGACTTCTCCGGCGCCGTGCAGCAGGCCCGTCTCGTCTTCGGGATCGGCTACGACATCGCCGACAGCGATTTCGTGCCCGAATGGGACGAAGGCTCGCCGTTCCGGTAGCCGGCTTCGGCAGCGGTTCCTCCGTACGGCCAGCCTTCCGCTGCAGTCAGGCCCTGCACCCGATAGTCCGCTACAGCCCCGTCGGGAGGTCCAGGAAGGTCCAATCCAGGTCGAACCGGTCGGCGAGGTGCCCGGCGAGGGCCCGCACGCCCCAGGTCTCCGTGGCGTAGTGCCCGCCATAGTAGAGGTTCAGCCCCCCCTCCTCCGCGTCGAAGTAGGTGTGGTGGGCCCCCTCACCGGTGACCAGCGCATCCAGACCGGCGTCCAGCGCGGCGTGCACGAAGTTTCCGCCGCCACCGGTCAGGACTCCGATCCGCTCGAGTCGCTCCGGACCGCCGGCGATCAGCTTGACCGGACCACCCAGAAGGTCGTCGAGGCGCGCGGCCAGCGTCTCGCGCTTGAGCTGGAGGGTGCCCCAGACCCCGAGTGACGCCCCTTCGTACTCACCGAACCGGCCCTCCACCTCCAGCCCGAGCTCCGCGGCCAGCACCGCGTTGTTGCCGACCACCGGATGCACGTCCAGCGGGAGGTGCGCCGCGTAGACCGCGACCCCGGCCTCGAACAGCGATGACAGCCGGCGGTACCTGCGCCCGGTCACCGGACGACTGCCGTTCCAGAAGAGGCCGTGATGCACCAGCAACAGGTCCGCACCCTCGTCGATCGCGGCACGGATGGAGGCCGCCGTGGCGTCCACCGCCGCCGCGACCTTCGCCACCGGCCCGGGCGCCTCGACCTGCAGCCCGTTCAGGGCGTTCGGGAAGTCTGGGATGTCCCCGATCGACAGGTACTCATCCAGGTATTCAACCAGCTCCTCGAGTGCGACTGCCACGCCCGCCTCCCGCCATGATTCCGATTGTGGAAAACCACCCCCGACTTATCCACAACGTGATGTTGAGTTGTAGCACACACACCGTAAGTCGTTTGGGCATAAGGACTTACGAAGGAGAGTGGTTTTGTTGACAATTCGCGTCAGCCGGGCCGGCCGGCACGGCGTCCCCGACCCGGGAGGGCCGGAGACGGACGTGTGGAAGCGACGCCGGCAAGCGGCGCCGAGGACCCGGACGGGGTCCTCAGTCGGAGCCGCCCTGCGGAATCGTCAGGACCCGGAGCCCGACTCCCCGCCGGGTCCCGAGCCCCCGCCCTTCTCCCGGTCCGGCCCCTGGCCTTCCTGACCCTGGTGCGGCTTGCCGGATCCGTACGACGGTGCCGGGGAGCGCTTGGACACCTCGCCGATCTGGACCATGCCGTT
>JAWVYT010000327.1:0-3556 GCA_033722595.1 Longimicrobiales bacterium | reverse complement strand
TGTGTCTCGCTCTGCAACGAGATCCTGGCCGAGGAGGAGGAGCGCGAGGCCACGGAGGCGATGCCCCGGATCCCGACGCCCGTCGAGATCAAGGAGACGCTGGACCAGTACGTCATCGGCCAGGAAGAAGCGAAGAAGTCCCTGTCTGTGGCGGTCTACAACCACTACAAGCGGGTGAACCACCACGGCGTGCTCGACGACGTGGAGATCGAGAAGTCGAACATCATGCTGATCGGGCCCACGGGCGTCGGGAAGACGCTCCTGGCCCAGACGCTGGCCCGGATCCTTCAGGTGCCCTTCACCATCGCCGACGCCACCACGCTGACCGAGGCCGGCTACGTCGGCGAGGACGTGGAGAACATCCTGGTCCGACTGCTCCAGGCGGCCGACTTCAATATCGCCGAGTGCGAGCGCGGGATCGTCTACGTCGACGAGCTCGACAAGATCGCCCGGAAGTCGGAGAAC
The DNA here is from genome assembly GCA_033722595.1 of Longimicrobiales bacterium. GTDB lineage: Bacteria > Gemmatimonadota > Gemmatimonadetes > Longimicrobiales > RSA9 > JAWVYT01. Next base: position 3,091 of record JAWVYT010000327.1, on the reverse strand, counting down.
CCGTCGATCACGCGCGACGTGAGCGGCGAAGGGGTGCAGCAGGCCCTGCTGAAGATCCTGGAAGGGACGGTCGCGTCGGTACCGCCGCAGGGCGGGCGGAAGCACCCTCAGCAGGAGTACATCCAGATCGACACGAGGAACATCCTGTTCATCTGCGGCGGCGCGTTCGACGGGCTGGACAAGATCATCGAGGCCCGGACCGGGAAGCGGCAGATCGGCTTCGCCGCGCAGGGCGAGGCGTCGAAGCACGACGTCGAGGACCCGTTCCGGGACGTGGAGCCCGAGGACCTGCTCCGCTACGGCCTGATCCCCGAGCTCGTGGGCCGGCTCCCGGTGACCGTGACGCTCCAGTCGCTCCAGGAGGACGCGCTGGTGCGGATCCTCCAGGAGCCGAAGAACGCGCTGGTGAAGCAGTATCAGAAGATGTTCGAGCTGGAGGGGATCGGGCTCACGTTCGACCCCGAGGCGCTCCAGGCCATCGCCGCACGGGCGCTGAACCGGGGCACCGGCGCCCGCGGGCTGCGGGCCGTGCTCGAGGAGATCATGCGGGAGATCATGTTCGAGATCCCGTCCCGTGACGACGTCCGGGAGGTGGTGGTGACGCCGGAGTGTGTGACGGAGCGGATCCCGCCCCTGCTCGTGCTCCGGCCGGAAGCGAAGAAGAAAGAGGCGTAGACCGCCCGCGTGAAGATCCGGTCGGTCGAGTTCGTCGGCGGGTTGGCCAGGCCCGGGGGCTCCGTCCCCGGTGGGCTGCCGGAGGTCGCGTTCGGCGGCCGGTCGAACGTCGGCAAGTCCAGCCTGATCAACACGATCCTGGGCCGGACCCGGACACCCATCGCCCGGGTCTCCAAGTCCCCGGGCAAGACCCGGGAGGTCAACTTCTTCCGGGTCGACGCCACCGGTTTCGAAAGCGGGGAGGAGATCGAGTTCTTCCTCGTGGACCTGCCGGGCTACGGCTACGCCAAGGTCCCCGACGCCGTACGGGACGCGTGGAAGCCGCTGATCGAGACGTACCTGCGGCGGTCGCCGGCGCTCCAGGGAGTGGTCCAGCTGATCGACGCACGGCACGGCCCCACGAAAGCCGACCACCAGATGCTGACGTTCCTCGCCGACCTCGGGACGCCGACCCTTGTGGCGCTGACCAAGGTCGACAAATTGAAACGGAGCCAGCGGAAGAAGCAGCTCGGGTCCATCGCGAAGGAGCTCGAATTGGAGATGGAGCAGATCGTGCCGTTCTCCTCGGTGACCGGCGAGGGCCGGGACGAGCTCCTGCGCGCGCTGGAAGGACTGCTCGAGGACGTGGTGCCGTGAGGCGGCTGTGGGGGGTCGCCGTGCTGACGGCAGCGTCGTGCTCGCCGGTGGCCACGCCCGCACCCACCACGCCCGTCGGTGCCGGCCCGGAGGCGCCGGTCGGTCCCGACACGGCCGGCGCGCTCCCTCCGACCGGGTACGGCAGCCTCCGGCAGGACGAGTTCTCGGTGGAGATCCAGGACGTGAACATGCACGTCAAGATCACGCCGCTGGCGGAGTCCATCATCCGGCTGGCCGCACCGGACACCTACCATCGGCTGCAGTCGCTGGTGCGGAGCCGGTGGGACGAGGCCGTGGCCATGACCGACGCCCCGGCCGCCGAGCTGTTCCTGGTCTCCTTCTTCAGCCGGGACCCGAACGTCTCGTACCGGCCGGAGGAGCTGAGGATCACGCACCGGGGCCGGTCGCTCCAGCCCGCCGGGATCGTCCCGCTGACCACCGGCTGGGGCCGGCAGCTGCTGCAGCCCCAGCAGACCCAGAGCGCCATCTACGTCTTCGAGCCCCCGTTCGACTACGACCTGCCGGTGACGATCCGGTACGGGATGCAGGAGAGCGACGACTGGCACCGGGTCGTGCTGCCCCGACTGGAGGAGGAGCGGGTGCGGGTGGAGTCCCGCTCCGGGGTCCGCGCTACAGCGGGATCTCGTACTCCTTGATCTTCCGATAGAGCGTCCGCTCGCCGATGTCCAGCATCTCGGCGGCCTCGCGGCGGTTCCCGCCCACTTCCTTGAGCGCCGCGGTGATCGCCTCCTTCTCCAGCTCCTTCATCGTCTTGCCCGGCTCGTAGACGACGGTCCGCTCCTCATCCAGCTCTTCGTCCCCCACGGCCGCCGCCTCGTCCGGCCCGCGCGGCGGCCGAACCGTGGAGACGTCCCGGCCGACGACCTGCTCGCGGGCCGCCTGGGGCAGCGCCAGGGGCTCCCGCCCCGCGGGGTGCTGGCGGCGGTACTCGTCGAAGCCCTGCTTCAGGTCCTCCACGTCCATCCGCAGCTGAAGCAGCATCCGGAAGATGAACTCGAGGGCCGGGCTCGAGCCCTCCTCGTCCTCGCCCGTCGGCTTCGGAAGCGTGGCCGGGACGCTCGACTGGGTGCTGATGACCCCGCCCCCCTTGATGGACGGTGGGATGTCGCCGGGCGTGATGGTCCGGCCGGGCATCATCACCACGATCGACTCGATCAGGTTCCGCAGCTCCCGGATATTCCCCGGCCAGTCGTGCTCGATGAGGATCGCCATGGCCTCCGGGGAGACCTCCACCGGCGGAAGATCGTGTTCGCCGCTGGTGGTCCGGATGAACTCGTCCACCAGGAGCGGGATGTCGTCGCGGCGGTCCCGGAGCGGGGGCAGGTGGATGTGGAGCACGTTCAGCCGGTAGTACAGGTCCCGTCGGAACTCGCCGAGCTCCACCTGCTGGCGAAGGTCGCGGTTCGTGGCCACCACCACCCGGACGTCGACCTTGATGGCCTCCTCACCGCCCACACGCATGAACTCCCGCTGCTCCAGCACCCGGAGGAGCTTGGTCTGGGTGGGCATCGGCATCTCGCCGATCTCGTCGAGGAAGAGCGTGCCCTTGTCGGCCAGCTCGAAGAAGCCCTTCCGCTGGGCGACCGCGCCGGTGAACGCGCCCTTCTCGTGCCCGAACAGCTCCGACTCCAGGAGCGTGTCCGACAGCGCGGCCACGTTGGCGGCGATGAACGGCTTGTGGCGACGGGGCGAGAGCGCGTGGATCCCCCGGGCGACCAGCTCTTTCCCCGTCCCGCTCTCCCCGGTGATGAGGACGTTG
>JAWVYT010000326.1:0-3564 GCA_033722595.1 Longimicrobiales bacterium | reverse complement strand
GCCGCGGCCCCGGTCGTCCTCGCCGTGCAGCCGGTCGCGAGAGCGGTGAGGAGCGCGGCGATCAGAACGATCCGACCCACGCCCGCGGCGGCGGAGGTCCGGCCCTCGGGACGATCGCGCGTGCTCGCCTTTTCCCCCATCCTGAGCCCGCGATCGGGACCGGATGACCCGTACGCGGCCTCCTCGTCGAACCGTCGACACACCTGGTCCACGAGCGCCGAAAACTCCTCGGTATACTGGTTTCTGTACTCCGTTCTCCACCACTCGCGGAACCCGGGGTGCCTCATCCAGTACGGGACGTTCACTTCGGTCAACCACCGGAGGACGGGGTCTTCCGTGCCGCGGTCCATTCGGGAGATGATGTTCTGGAAGGCCCACATCAGCTCGTGCAGCAGCTCGTTGACCTGCGCCTGCTCATCCGGATCGAGGCCACCGTACTCCTGCTTGGCCCGACGCCAAGCGGACGCGAGCTGAGGCGAGCTGCTGATCTGAAGCCGCAGCCCGGAGAAGTCGGCCCCGGCTGCATCGTACGCCTGCAGCCGCAGACCGCGGATCTGTTCCTCGACCTGGCGGCTGTTGTGCCTGATCTGCACCGCGAGATAGACCAGTGAGATCACGACGGCAGCCGCAGCCACGATCTCCGCCAACGCGCCCACGGCCTCCCAGTTCATGAGCCGGGGCTCCGGTCGATGGCGGCCGCGGTGCGGGACGAGGAGCCCGTCAGGCGGTCCACCAGATCGTCGATCGCCTGCTGCCACACAAGCGTCGCACCGCGGTCGTCCACACGCACCGTGAGGAGCGTTTCTGCGTCTTCGTCACTGACGAGGGCGTGCACGTCGAACCCGGTTAGGAGGATCGACGTCCTTCGTGCCACGAGGCCCTCGGCCCCGGCCGCGATCGCGCGGCCGTCGGGCCTCACGAGGGACCCCGTGATCTGGATCACGGACACCGGATCCTCGAGCGACGTCAGCCAGGGCAGGGCGACGGTGCGGCCCGTCCCGAGGTCCACGGCCTTGCCGCCTCGCCAGTTCGTCTGTCGCGGCCAGTACCAGCCGGTCTCCAGGGTGAGGACGAGGAGCGCATCGGCCTCTGCTTCGGTGAGCTGTGCCGCCGCGGCGTCGATCCACTGCCGGGAAGGCCGGCCCACGGCGAGTCGCATCTCGGGATCCCCGTCGCCGTCGTCGTCCGTGAAGACGCACTCATCCCAGGCGCCCGGCTCGCATCCGAAGTGGACGTCGGGCGGCGTACCGGCGACGGGCTCGATCCGGCGGAGGAGCCGGTCCACCGCGAGGCTGTCCAGATGAGCGTTCATCACCCGGAGCAGTTCGGCGACAGGCGAATCGGGCTCGCTCGAGAGATCGAAGGAGGCGGGACCGGCGGCCCCGGCCTGGAAGGTCACCGGTACGTAGGCCACCGTCCCGGCGGGAACGGGCCGTCCGGAGTAGTAGGGCGCCTGTCCGAGCCACGTATCACCCACGCCGCTGCCCACCGTGGCGCCCGTGCAGCCGCCCACCAGCACGACGAGCGGGATGACACAAAAAGAGGCGGCATGTCGCCGACCGCAGAACCACACCATTGCGAGGCACTCCCGCCGCGCAGACGCGGCAAAAGATCCCAGCGTCAGTGTGGGGCCGGAGAGGCAGCCACCTGTGCGCTTCGAGACGAAAGATAATCGGCTCCCCGTCGGGATCAAGGCCCTGGACGCGCCTCGCGACACCCGGCGGCGCCGGGCTCGCGTCGGGCACGATAGTGCTACGTGCCGAGCCGGCTCCGGCCCGTGGGTCCGCGACGCATTGCTCTTGCATCGGGATGACCGATAGTGACTGGCGAGCTGTCGGTGTTCCACGCACGCGGAGGAGAGCCATGCCGATCGAGAAGCTGAAGACGTTCCTCGACGACCACGGAGTCGGGTACGAGACCCTCTCTCACGAGGAGGCGTACACGGCGCAGGAGGTGGCCGCCGCGGCCCACCTCCCCGGCAAGGAGGTCGCCAAGACCGTCATGGTGAAGGTGGACGGCGACATGGCGATGGTCGTGCTCCCGGCCACCTACGACGTGAGCCTGGATCGCGTCCGGGAGATGACCGGGGCCGGCACGGCGGAGCTGGCCGGTGAGGCGGAGTTCCAGGATCTGTTTCCCGACTGCGAGCCCGGGGCGATGCCGCCGTTCGGGAACCTGTGGGACCTGCCGGTGTTCGTGGACCGCCACCTGCGCGAGGATGAGCGCATCGCGTTCGCCGCCGGGAACCACCACGAGCTCGTGCGGCTCGCATACGCGGACTTCGAGCGGCTGGTGGAGCCCGTCATCGGGGAGCTTTCTGCGAGCTGATCGGCGCCGGGTTCGCGGCTCCGGGCCCGGGCGCCGGAGCCGAACCCCGGCGCCGCGGAGGTTCGACCCTACGACGAGGCGATCTTCAGGCGCCCGGTGAGCGTGGCGCCCTCGGCGATGCTCATGCTGGGCGCCTCGATATCGCCGTCGACCGAGCCCGTCTCCCCCACCTCGACGCGACGCTTCGCGGTGATGGTTCCGACGACCTCTCCGTGGACCACGACGGCCGCGGCGGTGACGTCGCCCCGGACCCGCGCGCGGTCCGTCACGATCAGCGTGTGATCCCGGACGTTGATGTCGCCATCGACCCGTCCGGCAAGGGTCGTGTCCTCGGAGCTCCTGACGTTGCCCGAGATGACCACGGATGGGCCGATCCAGGCGTTCTCACGCCGCTCCTCCTCTACGGGACGATTCGCCATATCCGCTGCACCGTGCTCCGAGTCGCGTGGACCACGGCCCGGAGTCTTCCGGAACCGTGCCCCGCCAAGATGACCGTCCCCCGGTCGCGCTGGCAAGGACAGCCGGGCCCCGGGGACCCGGTTCCGGTGGGAGGTCGGGGGGGATCATGTCACGGAAACCTTGATTCCCGGCCGCTGGTCGACAATGGATGGAACGTCGGCCGGACTTCCAGGCGACGGGCCGCCTGCGCCTCACGGACCCGTCCCGCTCTCCACCCGGCCGGACCCGAAACTCTCCTCGGAGCCCCTAGGAGGCGACATGTCAGGCATTCGAATCACCGGCGCGCTCGCGCTGGCCGCGCTCGTCGGACTCGGCGGGTGCGACGCGATGGACACGGATACCACGGGTCCGGAATCGAGGCAGCTGCTCTCCGCTCCCGGCCTCGCCGAAGCGCACATGGCGGGCACCGATGGCGCCCAGCTGGCCATGCTGCGCCGGGCCACGGCCGGGTACCACCGGATCAATGCGGCACTCGACGACGGGTTCTTCGCCCCGGACGAGTGTGTGGAGGTCCCGGGTGTGGGCGGAATGGGGGTCCACTACGTCCACATGGACAGGATCAATGACGGCGTCGCCGACCCGTCCGCCCCCGATGTGCTCCTCTACGAACCGCAGGAGAACGGCCGCATGCGGCTAGTGGGGGTGGAATTCGTGATCTGGCGGGCCGACTGGACGGAGAGCTCCGATCCATCCTTCCTCGGCCGCCCGTTCGACCGGAGCTTCGGCGAGGACTCGCACGGGCTGCCGGACCACTACGAGCTCCATGTCTGGATCTGG
>JAWVYT010000325.1:0-3569 GCA_033722595.1 Longimicrobiales bacterium | reverse complement strand
GAGCTCGAAGGGGTAAGCCATGGTTCCTCCTGCCAAGGTAAGTTCAAGGGATCGGTGACCGATCTAACCTGCTGCGGCCGCTCCTAATCGGACGCAAGGGCCGTTCCCGTACGGAGGGGGCAGACGACGGCGACGGCGCCCGTCCCGGCGGGGTTCAACCCTCGTCCAGCGGCCGGCCGCACTCGGCGCAGAACCGGGCGTCCGGCGGGTTCGGGTGCCGACACCGGTCGCACACCGTGTCGGCGGCCAGCGCCTCACGGTAGCGGCGGATATCGGCCTCCAGCTCCGCCGCGTCGCCGTACCGCTGCCGGCCGACGAGGAGCGGGTAGGCCACGGCACCGAGGGCGATGACGCCCAGGATCAGGATCAGGATGGTCTCGGACATGTCACCGAATCTGTCGAGCGAACGTGTAGCCCAGCGCGACGCCCGCGACGTCCCACGCCAGGTCCTTGAGGCTGAAGCCGGCACCGGTCCGGGCGTCGATCAGCTCCTTCCCGAGGCCCAGGATCAGCGCAAGGCCGACGGCGCTCGAGCGGGCGGGCTCCGGGTCGAGCATCAGTCGCGCCCCGCCGTAGGCCATGCTCGTGGCGGCGAACGACAGCGCGAAGTGCTGCGCCTTGTCCTCCGCGATCCATCGGTCCGCAGCGGGCTCGGGCGCGGCGCACGCCAGTGCGAGGCCGAGCACGAAGGCGCACGCGTTCACCGCTCGCCCCCGGCCAGGAGCGCGAGCTGTACGGCCTCTTTGGCCGACTCGGCCACCGTCAGCTCCAGCCGATCCGTGAGCGCCGGCCGAAGGAGGACGACCGGCACGCCCACCTTCCGGGCCAGCGCCACCTCCGAGAGGGTCCCCCAGCGCCCGCCGATGGCGATGACCGCATCGCCCGTCCGGGCCACCAACGTGTTCCGGGCCTCGCCCAGCCCGGTAGGCAGCGGAACCCGGATATGGGGGTTCGCCGCATCGGCGTCCGCCCCCGGGAGGATCCCGATGGTCAGCCCGCCGGCCTCGGCGCACCCCCGGGCCGCGGCCTCCATGACGCCGCCCAGCCCACCGCAGATCAGCACGGCGCCGGCCTCCGCGATCCGCCGACCCACTTCCTCGGCGACCGCATCCAGCCCGGCGTCCGTACGCCCCGCACCCGCCACGGCGATCCGCAGCGGCCGGGCGTCTTCACTGGTCATCGGCGTGCATGACGGCTCCGTCGAAGTCGAACCGGTACCCGAGCTCCTCCAGCATACGCACGAGTCGGGCAACGGGCAGCCCCATGATGGTGAAGTAATCGCCGCGGATCGATTCCACCAGTACGGCGCCCTTCCCCTGGATCCCGTAGCCGCCGGCCTTGTCCATGGGCTCGCCCGTGGCCACGTAGGCCTCGGCCAGCCCGGCATCGAACGGCCGGAACCGGACATCGGCGCCCACCACGGCCGACGCCACCCGGCCGTCGGGCGCGACCATCGCCACACCGGACTCGACCCGGTGCTCGCGGCCCTGGAGCCGCAGGAGAGTCGCCACGGCGTCCGCGAGGCTCGCGGGCTTGGTCAGGATCTCATCGTCGAGGACCACCACCGTGTCGCCCCCTATGACGACCGCGGCCGGGTGCCGGGCGGCAACCGTGCGCGCCTTCTCCAGGGCCAGCCGCCGGACGTGGTCGGCCGCCGTCTCGTCGGGGAGCGCGGCCTCGTCGACCCGCGCCGGGTCCACGGCGAAGGTCAACCCGATCTGCCGGAGCAGCCGGGCCCGACGGGGCGATGCGGAGGCCAGCACCAGCGGCGGCACCGCCCGGGGGCCGGTCATCGCTCGAGGATCAGGGTGACGGGCCCGTCGTTCACGAGCTCCACGTCCATCATCGCGCCGAACTCTCCGCTCTCCACCCGGCCCGGGGCCCGGGCCTCCAGCAGCTCCAGGAACCGGTCATAGAGGGGGATCGCGACTTCCGGGTCGGCCGCCCCGACGAAGCTCGGGCGGCGGCCCTTCCGGGCGTCCCCGTAGAGCGTGAACTGGCTGACGACCAGGAGCCCGCCCCCCACCGCGTCCAAGTCGAGGTTCATCCGGTCGTCCTCGTCCGGGAACAGGCGCAGCCCGACGATCTTGTCGGCCATCCAGGTCAGGGTCTCCTCGTCGTCGTCGGGCCCGAACCCGGCCAGGACGACGTACCCGCGCCCCACGCGGCTGGCCACGTCGCCGTCGATCCGGACCTCGCCCCGGATCACCCGCTGGAGCACGACCCGCATCGGGCTACTCGACGGTGACGGACTTGGCCAGGTTCCGGGGCTGGTCCACGTTGCACCCCCGGAGCACGGCGATGTGGTACGACAGCAGCTGGAGCGGGACGGTGGCCAGGACCGGCGTGAGCATGTCGAGCGTCTCGGGGATGGTGATCAGGTGGTCGACCTTGTCCGCGAGCTCGGTGTTCCCCTCGCTCACCACCGCGATCACCCGCCCGCCCCGGGTCCGGACCTCCTCGATGTTGGAGACGACCTTTTCGTAGACGGCGTCGTGGGGCGCGACCACCACCACCGGCATCTCCTCGGTGATCAGCGCGATGGGGCCGTGCTTCATCTCCGCCGCAGGCAGCCCCTCGGCATGGATGTAGCTGATCTCCTTCAGCTTGAGCGCGCCCTCCAGCGCGGTCGGGAAGTTGTAGCCGCGGCCGAGGTAGAGGAAGTTGGCCGCGTCCTTGTAGCTGTGGGCCAGCGCCTGGATCGTCTCGTCGATCTCCAGCAGCGCCTCGACCTGCTCCGGCAGCCTCCGGAGCGCATGGACCACCTCCCGGCCCTCGAGCACCGACCGGCCCCGCTGGCGACCCATGAGCAGCGTGAACAGTGCCAGCGTGACCACCTGGCTGGTGAACGCCTTCGTGGAGGCCACACCGATCTCGGGGCCGGCGTGGATGTAGACGCCGCCATCGGTCTCCCGGGCGATGGTCGACCCCACAACGTTCACGATCCCCATGGCGGTGGCCCCCTGCCGCTTCCCTTCCCGGACGGCGGCCAGCGTGTCGGCCGTCTCGCCGGACTGGCTGATGGCGATGAGGACCGTGTTCGGCCGGATCACGGGGTTCCGGTACCGGAACTCCGACGCGTACTCGACCTCTACCGGGATCCCGGCGAACTCCTCCAGCATGTACTCACCGATCAGCGCGGCGTGCCAGGAGGTGCCCGACGCCGTGATCACGATCTGCTCGGCTTCCCGGAGCTCATCGGCCAGGTGCTGGAGTCCGCCCAGCTTGGCGACGCCCTCCTCCTCGAGCAGCCGACCGCGCATGGCGTTCTCCAGCGTCTCGGGCTGCTCGAAGATCTCCTTCAGCATGAAGTGCTCGAAGCCGCCCTTCTCGATGGCCTCCAGGTCCCAGTCCACGCGCGTCACGTCCTTCGACAGCGGGTGCCCCTTCAGCGAGTGGATCTGGTAGCCGTCATCCGCGAGGGTGGCCATCTCGCCGTCCTCCAGGTAGACGAAGTCGCGCGTGTGGGCCAGGACGGCCGCCACGTCGCTGGCCAGGAAGTACTCGTCCTCGGTCCCGACGCCCACCAGCAGCGGGCTGCCCTTCCGGGCGCCCACGATGGTCCCGGG
>JAWVYT010000324.1:0-3585 GCA_033722595.1 Longimicrobiales bacterium | reverse complement strand
GGGCGAGATCACGGCCATCGAGGACCAGGAGGGCCGCGAGCAGGTCGTCTTCTATCAGGTCGATGCCACGCTGACCGACCTGGAGAGCAGCGTCCGGGTCTGGGCGGGGCAGCACAAGATCAAGAAGTACATCGAGCGTCCACGGATCGGCTGGTAAGGGAGGCAACATGAGAACGACGGGACGGATCCGGGGCATCGCCCTGGTCGGGCTCGCGGCCGCCGCCCTCTCCGGGTGCGCGAAGCAGCGGATCCACCAGGAGCCGATCATCGACAACAACGACCGGGTCCCCGAGGCCCGGACCACCGCGACGGCAGAGGCCTCGGCGGAGCGGCAGGCCGCCGGCCGCATGGCCCGGGACTCCATCGCCGCCGAAGCGCTGGCCACGTGCGAGGGCATGGTGTGCGAGGCCGTGACCCGGGGCGAGCTGGCGCTGGGGATGAACGAGGTCCAGGTCATGGCGGCCACGCGGACCACCGAGGGGGCGTGGACGATCCGCCGGTCGGACGGATCGACGGTCATGGTCCCGAAGAGTCTGGACCGCGCGCCGGCGGACGCGTCCGGCGAGGTCGTGATGGTACAGGTCGCCGACGGGGAGGTCCTGAGCTACAGCTACCGTGAGCCCCAGGGCATCCGCGTGGTGAGCTCGCCGGAGGATGCCACCACGAGCGGGCGCGCCGCAGCCACCGCGGAGATGCTGGTGCGCGAGGGCGATGACTACGCCGCCCGCGGCGAGTTCGACCTGGCGCTGAACCGGTACGACCGGGCCCACATCCTGAAGCCCGGCGACCCCATGATCCTGTACCGCGTGGCCACCACGCTGGACAAGCAGCTGCGGCCCGTCCAGGCGCTGATCCAGTATCAGCGGTTCCTCCACGAGATGGAGCTGGAGCGGATCGAGGCGGTCGGCGAGGCGTACGGCCACATCGCGGAGGCCATCGCCCACGCGCGGGAGCGGGTCATCGTGCTGGAGCGGCGCAGCCCCTGACCAGCGCGTCATGATCCGGTCGCGGAGGTGGGGAGGGGTCGCGGTGCTCGCCGCGGCCCTCTCCCTGTCCGGGTGCGCCAGCATGTTCGGCGGCTACGACCTCGCGCCGAACGGGCTCCCGCAGGCTGAGGCCGACCTCCGGCGCGAGCTCGCCCGCACGCCCGAATCGACGTACGAGGACGTGGTCGAAGGCGAGCGCGAGCTGCCGGACGACGATCTGCTGCGTCTCCTCTACGCCGGCGCCGCCGGGCGGTATGCCGGGCAGTACCGCGAGAGCGCCCAGCTCCTCGATGTGGCCGGCTACGTGGCCGAGGACCGCGTCACGGAGAGCGTCTCCCGGCAGGCGCTCAGCTTCATCACGAGCGACCGGGCGCTGCCGTACACCCCGAGCCGCACCGAGCGGCTCATGATCCCCTACATGTCGGCCATGGCGTTCCTGGGGGCCGGGGACATCGGCGGGGCGGTTGTCGAGGCCCGTCGGATCGAGGCGCTCCTCGACCGCTACGACGAGGGCGCCGGCCCCGGCGAGCGGCCGCCGTCCAGTCGATTCCTGCACCTCCTCGCCGCCACGATCTTCGACGCCGCCGGCGAGTCGAACGCGGCAACGGTGGCCTATCGCCGGGCGGGGCTCGAGACGAGATCGGCCGGTGGCACCGGGGAGGACTCGCTGCGCGGCGATGTCGCGCCAGGGGGCGCGGCCCGCGTCGCCGGACCGGACTCGCTGGGCGAGGTCGTCGTGGTGGTGGAGCGGGGCTTCGTGCCCCACCGGGTCGAGCAGACGGTCGTGGTGGCGCTTCCGTCGGTCCACGTGGCGCGGCTCACGGACGGTTCGGCGGCGGAGAAGGCGGCGGCAGCGGCAGCGGCCGCCGGCCAGATCCTGCTCCACGCCGCCGCGCAGTACGGCGACCGGGGGCTGTACTACACGGACCGCGGCTACCGTCGCACCCTGCACATGTCGCCCTGGCGCGACGAGTGCGACGGCTGGAACACCCCGGACTGGTGCGACGAGGACTTCGATCCGTACCTCCTCCGGATCTCCTGGCCGGTGCTCTTCCGGGAGCCCGGGCCATCGGATTCGGTGCGGGTCCGGGCCGGCGATGTGGTCGCGACCCCGGACGTGCGGCTGGACGTGGGAGCCGACGTCCGTCGGGACTTCGCCGACGAGCGACCCACGATCCTGGCCCGTACGGTGTTCCGGGCTGCGACGAAGCTGGCCCTCTCGGAGACGGCGGAAGCGGCGGTCTCCAAGAAGGATGAGGGCGCGGGTCGGCTGGTGGGGCTGCTGGTGAACCTGGGGACGCTCCTGACCGAGCGGGCGGACACCCGGTCGTGGCACCTGCTGCCCGGGTCCGTGGAGCTGGTGCGAATGGTGCTGCCCGCCGGCGAACACCGGCTGGCGCTGGAGGGGGCTCGCGGTCGCGATGGCGACCTCGGAACCGTCACCATCCGCCCCGGCGCGACTGCGTTCGTGGTCCACCGGATCTGGCGCTAGCGGAGCCTTTGCCCGGGCCGCCGGTCCCGCTAGCTTCCGACCGGCATCGACCCGCGCAGCCGATATGTTCCGAGTCCGTAAGGCATCGCTCTACACTCTACTCGCCCTGGCCGTGGCGCTGGGCGGGTACGTCCTCTTCCGGGGCCCCGGCTCCTTCCACGGCGTGTCGCTGGCGACACCGGCACCCGCCCTCGGGCTCCAGGCGCCGCATCGGGGCCTCGTCGAGCTGGACGCGCTCGCGGGCGACGTCGTGGTGCTCACGTTCGCACGTCCGAAGTGCGCCCCGGCCTGCACGCCCCAGCTCGCCACACTGGCCGCGGCCGTGGACCGCCTGGGGTACGCCCGGCAGAATGTCCGCGTCCTCGTGGTCAGCCTCGATCCCGCGGTCACGCCGCCGGAGCTGCTGGCGTTCGTGCAGGATCACGACCTGGGGTTCACCGGCCTGTACGGCGACTCGACGGCCGTGGACCGCGCCGCCCGGGCGTACCGGGCGGCGGCGGCCACCGCGATGGAGGCCCGCTGGGCTCCCGTGGATGAGGCCGCCGTACCCGACGGTCGAGAGGCACAGGTCTACGGTATAGACCGGGGCGGTGTGCTGCGCGTGGTCTGGGGCACCATCGACCCCGTCACGCTGGCCGAGGACATCCGTACACTCCTGCGCTTCTGAGCCGTGGCCGACTCCCGATCGCTCCCCGTCTTCCACCCGACCCCGCCGCCGCGCGGCGATCTGACTCGCGCGCCCGTGCTGGGCCGGTTCCTGCGCTGGAAGCACGCGCGGACGGCCTTCCAGCTGCCGCTCCTGGCGCTCGCGGTCTGGGTCATCGTAGACGGGCTGTTCGGGCCGCGGATGGCGCCCCAGAACGCCGCCGGCGTGGCGCCCTGGGTCCAGTGGCGCGGGCTCGTCGTCCTGGCGCTTCTGGTGGTGGGCAACCTGTTCTGCATGGCCTGCCCGTTCATGCTGCCCCGCAGGCTGGCGAAGAAGCTGCTCCCGGCCGACCGCCACTGGCCGCCGTGGCTCCAGGCCAAGTGGCTCGCCGTGATCCTCCTGGTCCTCTTCCTCTGGGCGTACGAGGCGCTCGACCTGTGGGCCAGCCCCCTGCTCACGGC
>JAWVYT010000323.1:0-3605 GCA_033722595.1 Longimicrobiales bacterium | reverse complement strand
GGGGCACGGCCCGGCCGATATTACTGGGGCGCTCCCTGTTGCGTACTGCGTCACCCCCCTGACCCGATGCAAAATCTTCCATCGGCGCCGGAGCCCGGCGACCGCACGGCGGCGCTGCACGCGGTGTTCACCCGCGTGTACCGCGACCTCCACCGCCTCGCACACCACCTTCGGGGCGCGGGGGTGCCCGGCAGCCTGGGGACGACGTCTCTCGTCCACGAGGCGTATCTGAAGCTCCGGCGCTCGCCGTCCGCCAGCTGGGAGGACGAGCGGCACTTCATCCGCCTGGCCGCCCGGGCCATGCGGCAGCTCCTGATGGACGCCGCCGCCGCCCGCCGGGCCGCCAAGCGGGGCGGCGGCGAGCGGCCCGGTACGCTGCCGCCACAGGTCGCCGGACGGTCGATCGATCTGGACGCGCTCCTGGACATCGATCGGGCCCTCGATCGGCTCGGTGACGTCCATCCGCGCGCGGCGCAGGTGCTGGAGCTGCGCTTCTTCGTGGGTCTGAGCGTGGAGGAGACGGCCGAGGCGCTGGGCATCTCGCCGCCCACGGTGAAGCGGGACTGGCGTCTCGCCCGGGCGTGGATCCGGCAGGAAGTTCGGCCCCGGTGACCGGCGGCCGGGCGGAGCGGATCCGGACGCTGTTCGAAAGCGCGCTGGGCGTCCCCGACGTCGCCGCGCGTCGGCGCTGGCTGCAGACCGCCACTGGGGGCGATCCCGACCTGGTCGCCGAGGTCGAGGGGCTCCTGGCGGCGGATGCCGAGCCGCTGCAGGCGCTGGATGCGACCCCCGACGAGCTGCTGGAGGCGGTCCGTCCACCGCCGGAGCGGATGCCGCAGGGCGAGACGGTCGGCCCGTACCGGCTGGTCCGCGAGCTCGGCCGGGGTGGGATGGGGACGGTTTACCTGGCGGAGCGGGAGGACGTCGGCCTGCGGGTCGCGTTGAAGCTGCTTCGTCCCGGTGCCGGGCTGGCGAGCCCCGACCACGTGGCGCGTTTCGTCCTGGAGCGACGCCTCCTCGCGCGACTGGAGCACCCGCTGATCGCGCGGCTCCTGGACGGCGGGGTTACCCCCGACGGGATCCACTGGCTGGCCATGGAGCTGGTGGACGGGGAGCCCATCACCGGGTTCTGTGACCGGCTCCGGCTGGACATCGACGCCCGCCTCCGGCTCTTCGAGGCCGTGTGCGACGCCGTGAGCTACGCCCACCGCAACCTGGTGGTCCATCGGGACCTGAAGCCCGGGAACATCCTCGTCGTGGGCTCCGACGGCGAGTGGCGACCGAAGCTGCTGGATTTCGGCATCGCCAAGCTCCTGGAGGACGACGCCGATGGGGAGACGATCACTGTTACGGGGCGCTGGCCGCTGACGCCCGAGTACGCCGCGCCCGAGCAGCTGCAGGGTCTGCCGGTGACGACGGCCACCGACGTCTACGCCCTCGGTGTGCTGCTGTTCGAGCTGCTGACGGGCCGCCGGCCGCATCACGGGAACGAGCGGGAATGGACCGCGGTGGCTCGGTCGCTCCGGCATACGCCGCTGCCGCGGCCCAGCACCGTGGTGACGCGGCGGGGGACGGCCCGGGGGCCCGATCCCGCTGCCGTGGCCGCGGCCCGCCGCCTTCCGCCGGAGCGGCTCGGCCGGACCCTGGCCGGCGACCTGGACAACATCGTCTCGAAGGCGATGGAGGCGGAGCCGGCGCGCCGGTACGAGTCGGCGGCGGCTTTGGCGGACGACCTGCGTCGGTACCGGGAGGGGCGACCCGTGCGGGCCCGTGCACCCACGGCCGGCTACCGGGCCCGGAAGTTCGTGGCGCGGAACCGGGCGGGTGTGGTCGCCGCGGGGCTCGTGCTGGTCTCGCTCCTGGCGGGGCTGGGCACCAGCCTCTGGCACGCGGCCGAGGCAGATCGGGCGCGCCAGAGTGCAGAACGAGCGCTCCAGAGCTCCGAGCAGGTCCGGGGGTTCCTGGCGAGCCTGTTCAACGCCAGGAGCTCACTCGGGCCCCGCGGCACGGCGCTGACCATGACGGAGGTCCTCGAGCAGGGACTGCGGCAGGCCGAGCAGCTCGCCGACCAGCCGCTCGTCCAGGCCGACGTTCTGGACGAGATCGGGCAGGTCTATTACGGGCGGGGTGAGTTCGAGCATGCGGAGTCCGTGTTCCGGCGGGTGCTGGAGATCCGGGAGGCCACCGTCGGGCCGTCGGCCCCCGCGACGGGCGAGGCGCTGCGGCGGGTGGGCGACGCGGTCCGACGTCGTCTCCATTTCGACGAGGCGGAGGCGCTGTACCAACGGGCACTGAGCGTCCACGAAGCGACGGTCGGGGACCGGCACCCGGCGTACGCCAGCGTCCTCGTGGGGCTGGCCAGTCTCGCTACGTTCCGGGGCGACCTGCGGGGGGCCCTCGACGTCTACGAGCGGGTTCTGGAGATCCGCCGGGCGGCCCTGGGGCCGGACGATCCCTCGGTCGCGGAGACGCTCCGGCTGCTGGCCGTCACGCGACGTCGGCTGGGAGATCATACGGAGGCCACGTCGCTCTACCGGCAGGCCGTCGAGCGGCATCAGCGGATCCACGGCGCCGACAGCCCGGAGGCGGCCTGGGCCATGGTCCACCTGGCCGACCAGTACGCCTCTCACAACATGGAGCCGACGGCGGCGGAGCCGTTGTACGAGGAGGCGCTGCGTATCCTGCGGGCGCGCCTCGGGAACGGGCATCCGAACCTCCTGCACGCCCTCCACAGCCTCGCCGGGCTGCGCCGAGACATGGGACAGTTCGATGCCGCGGAGGCGCTCTACCGGGAGTCCATGGAGATCGTGCGGCGCTATTACGGCGAGGAGAACTGGCGCATGGCCTACGAGATCGACATGCTGGGCATCCTGTTCCGGGAGCGCGGCGACTTCGACCGCGCAGAGGCGCTTCACCGCCGGGCGCTGGCCATGTTCGAGCGGCTGTACCCGTCCGCCCACCGGTATCCGCTCTCCGTGCGGTCGAGTCTGTTCGAGCTCTACGTGGCCAGCGGCGACTACCAGCGAGCCGAGGCCGTGTCCCGTGAAGCCCTCGCCCTCAGGGAGCAGCTGGAAGGCCCCGAGGCACCGCCGGTCGCGCAGGAGCGGGAGCGCCTGGGGCGGGTGCTGCTGCTCCAGGGTAGGCTCGACGAGGCCGAGCTCCAGTTCCTGCCGGCCCTCGAGATCACGGAGGCGCAGCGATCTGACCGCAGCGCCGCGGTCCGGCGACTGCTGGGCTACCTGGTCGAGCTCTACCAGGCCCGGGGCGACACCGCGACCGCCGAGCGTTACCAGGCCCGGCTCGCGGCCGACCGTACGGTCTGACGGCGTCCACCGATGGAAAAAGGGGCGCTCCGATCCCTCCGGAGCACCCCTCTTCCTGACCGCCTGCAGCGCCCACCCGCTCGGTATCTCCGGTCAGGACTCGACGTCCCGGAACGTGACCGGGGCCGGGCGCTCCCGAAGCGTCAGTCCCGGTCGAACCGGTCCAGGCTCATGACCTTGTCCCACGCGGCCACGAAGTCGCGGACGAGCTTCTCCTCCGCGTCATCGGAGGCGTAGACCTCGGCCACGGCCCGGAGCTCCGAGTTCGACCCGAAGATCAGG
>JAWVYT010000322.1:0-3615 GCA_033722595.1 Longimicrobiales bacterium | reverse complement strand
TGTACCTGTCCATCTACTGGAACTTCGGCGTCACCGACGCCCGGATCTTCGAGATCAATCAGGGCCGGATGGAGGTCCCGCCGGGGGAGGACTGGGAGGCCTACGACCGGAACTCGCCCGTCCACAACATCCAGTCGCTGAACACGCCCATGCTGGTCATGTTCGGCACCGAGGACGGCGCCGTGGACTGGGACCAGGGCACCATCTTCTACAACGCCGCCCGTCGAGCCGGGAAGCATCTGGTGCTCCTGGTCTACGAGGGCGAGAACCACGGCCTGGCGGAGGACGCGAACGAGATCGATTACCACCGTCGCATCCTCGAGTGGTTCGGCCACTATCTGAAGGGCGACCCCGCACCGGCCTGGATCACGGAGGGGGTGCGGTACCTCGACCAGCAGGAAGGGGAGGGGAGGCCGGCCGGCCCGTAGTGCTGGAACACGATGTGCAGCCGGATCGCGTGACGAAGGCCTAGTGGGAACGCTTTCGTTCGAACACACTGCCAACAGGAGAGGGCTCGATGCGGTTCACCGTACTGCTTGCGCTCGCGGCGACGCTCACCTTCACGTCCGGCCTCGAGGCCCAGGACGCGATGCACCCGGACGTCCGGCAGGAGCTGCGGGCACTGGTCGCGGAGGATGCCCGCGCAGCGGACGATCGTGAGGTCATCCTCGAGTTCCTCGAGCGCGAGGACGTGCAGCAGGTCGCGGGCGAACAGGGCGTCGACGTGGAGCGCGCCCGGCGCGCTGTTCAGACGCTGGGCAACGGTGCGGCCGCGGACCTGGCCCGTACGATTCTCGACGCGGACTCCGAGGGCGACCTGGTCGGCGGTGACACCGTCGTCATCTCGACGACGACCATCATCATCGTGCTCCTCGTCCTGATCCTGCTCAGCGTTTGATCCCAGAGAGGGCGGCGCTGGCCCTCTCGGGGCTCATGGCCCTGGGGGGGCCGGTGTGTGTCGGGGGGGCAGCGGCGCAGACCCCGATCACGACAGACTCGCTCCGGGGCCCCGGTCGGGCCGTGCCCTTCGTGGCGCAGGGCCCGCTGCTCTGTGGCGGCGCCTCGCTGGCCATGGTCCAGCGGTACTGGGGCGAGCTCGGCGTCTACGCCGAGGATTATGCAGAGCTGGTCTCCCGCGACGAGGGTGGGATCCGGACCGGAGCGCTGGCCCGCGCCCTCGAGGACCGCGGCTACCAGGTTCGGGTTCTCCAGAACGACCCGGACGCCGCCCTGGCTCGGGTCCGGGCTGACACCCCCGTAGTGGCGCTGCTCGAGACCGGCGAGGCCCGGTACCACTACGTGGTGCTCGTCGGGGTGGGCCCCGATCGCGTCCGGTACCACGACCCGCTGAAGGGCCCGGCGAGGGAACGGGACCGGCGCGGCGTCCTTCGGCGGTGGGCCGCCACGGGGTTCTGGGCGATGGTGGCCGGGCCCGGCCCCGTGCCGGTTGAACCGGACCGGGGTCCCGCAGCCGGGCCCGCCCCCACGGACCCCTCGACCCCGCTGCCACCGTCGCTGCGGGACGGCCTGGACGCGCTCCGGGCGGGTCGACCGGCCACGGCTGCGGCGCTTGCGGAGGGCTACCTCCGGGCCACCCCCGAGGACGACCGCCACCGTTTCATCGCCTGGCAGATGCTGGCCTCGGCGCGCTATACGGCCGGAGACCGGTGGGCGGCCCTCGAGGCCTGGAACCGGATCGACGAGCCGAGCGTGGACCTGGTGCAGATCCGCGGACTCGAGGCGACGCGGTACCCCGTCGCGGTACGGGTCACGGGGATCCGGCCGCGGACGATGCTCACCACTTCCGGCCTGCGACGGGCCGACCGCAGGCTCGAGCAGCTGCCGGCCGTGGCCCGCGCGCGGGTCGCCTACCGGCCGCTGCGCGACGGGTCCGTGACGGTGGAGGCGCGGGTCCTCGAGCGGCGGCGGCTCCCGTTCGGCATCATCGATCTGGCGGGCCTCGGGCTCGGTGCGCTGGTCAACCGGCACGCCGACCTGGAGCTGGGGCCGCTCCTGCCTGTGGGGGAGCGGTGGCGCCTGACCGGCGGATGGCGCGAGGCCCGGAGCCTGGCCGAGGGCGCCGTCGCGCTGCCGTGGGCACCGCTGGCGGCGGTCGTGACGGTCGGCGCCGGCTGGACCGAGGAGCGCTATGCCGGCCTGCGCGATCGGACCCGGACGTGGGGCGGCGCGACCGTCACCCGTTGGGTCACGGCCGACACCCGGATGGCCGTCGATGCGGGGCTCGAGCGTTGGGATGCGGGGCGTCGACTCGGACGGGTCGGGCTGTCGGTTCTCTGGACCCGGTGGGCGGACCGGGTGCGGCTGGGGGCGACCGTCCACGGGTGGGGTGGAGCGGACGGGCGGTGGGCCCGGGCCCGCGCCGCGGCCCGGGCCCGCGTGCCCGATGGACCGAAGGCCTGGACCTTCACGCTCGGCGGCAGCGTGACCTCCGCCGGCGCGTCGCCGACCGTCTGGGACGGCGCGGGCGCCGGCGCGCTCCGGGCGCCGCTGCTCCGGGGCCACCCGCTGATCCGGGACGGCCGGATCCAGGGCGACGCGATGGGCCGCGGTCTCGTGCACGGCACGCTGGCCTGGGGCTGGTACCTGCCCGCGGGGCCGGGCACGATCTCCTTCGAGCTCTTCATCGACGGCGCCAGGGTCTGGGACCCCCTCACGGGGGACGGGCCGCGGAGCTACGCGGACCCGGGCGTCGAGCTGGGTGTCTCCTCGCACCGGGGCGCAGTGGCGCTGGCGCTGGCCCGCGGCCGAGGCGAATGGGTCGTCTCCGCCCGCGTCGACGCGGGCACGCTCCCGTGGCTCGCCGTCCCGTAGCCCGGTCCCGTCGGATCGGATGGACCCGGAGCCGTCAGCGCGCTGTACAAGGCGATGGCGCGCCCCGGTGCATGGAAGGTACCGGCGTCCGACACCCGATGGGATCGATACGTACTCGAGTAGAGGGAGGCTACGAAATGTCTGTTCGCCGCGGCATTCTCCAGAGCGCCGCCATGGTGGCGGTTCTCGCGATGGCCGGCCCGGTCGCCGGCCAGGGCAGCCCGCTTTCGGTCGAGGGCCGGACGGGGATCACGTTCGCCACCGGAGACCTCTCGGATGCCGGGGCCGGGTCGGGACCCCTCTTCGCCGTGGACCTCATCCTCAACGTCGATCGCGCCCTCTCCCTCTATGGCGGCTGGGCCTACCACCAGTTCGGCTGCGACGCCTGCGGCGAGACGCTGTCGGCGTCCGGCCCACGGCTCGGTGTGAAAGCCCTCTTCCACACGCCGGGCGACGCGCTGCCGTGGGTACGGGCGGGTGCCACGTACAACGAGTTCGATGGATTGGGCGCCGGCTCGGATCGGGCGCTCGGCCTCGAGGCCGGGGCCGGGATCGACTACGCGCTCTCCGACCGGGTGAGCATTACGCCCGCCGCCCGCTACGAGACGTTCTCGCCGGAGTTCGGTGGTGGGACCGCGACCGTCTCGTACCTGACCCTGGACCTGGGCATCCACCTCCACTTCTGAGGTCTTGCCAGCCGGCGGACGTCCCGTGACCTTCAGCGCTCGTTGAACCGAGGCGGGGCGGGCGTGGAGTGGACGTAACGAAAACGCAGCGGAACCG
>JAWVYT010000321.1:0-3619 GCA_033722595.1 Longimicrobiales bacterium | reverse complement strand
CCCATGCTGAGACCCGTCTCCGTCAGTCGCCCGCCGCCGGCCTCGGAGAGCGCCAGCGCGATCCCGAAGTCCGCCACCAGCGGCTCCCCGCGCCGGAGCAGGATGTTCGCCGGCTTCACGTCCCGGTGAACCACGCCCTGGTCGTGGGCGAACTGCAGCGCGTCCGCCACCTTCCGGGCGATCTCGAGGGCCTCGTCCACGGGCAGCTGGTGCTCCCGGTCCAGCCGGTCCCGGAGCGAGTCGCCCTCGACGTACGGCATCACGTAGAAGAGGAACCCGTCCGCCTCGCCGCTGTCGTACAGCGGCAGGATATGCGGGTCCTCGAGGTTGGCCGTGGTCCGGATCTCCGCCAGGAACCGCTCGGCGCCCACGACGGCGGCCAGCTCCGGCTTGAGCACCTTCAGCGCCACCTGCCGATCGTGCTTCAGGTCCTCGGCCAGGAATACCGTGGCCATGCCACCGGCGCCGAGCTCTCGCTCGATCCGGTAGCGGCCCTCGAGGGCGGCGTTCAGGCGCTCGATCACGGGGCTTTGATCAGTCATTCAGGCGCTCCCGCAGCTCTTCGAACCAGTTCTCGCCGTACACGAGGGTGAGTCCGCCCTGCTCGCCGAGGCGGATCATCACGAACCGGTCCCCATCCGGGTGGATGTCGTACTGGCGGCGGTTGAATGCGCTGGCGAAGGCGTCCACCTCGAAGAGCTCGCTGGTCCGCCCGGTCTCCAGGGAGGGGCCGGAGAGGATCTCGACCCCTTTCATCATGCCGTCCTCCCGATAGAACAGCCGAGTGCCGTCGGGAGACCAGACCGGCTCACTGCCCCCATCGCTGGAGATCACCGTCCGTCCCTCCCCTGTGTTCGGGAACGGGCGGACGTAGACCTCGTAGCGACCCGACCGGTCGGAGATGTATGCGAGCCACCGGCCGTCCGGCGACAGCGCCGCCTGGCGCTCGTCGTGCTCGCTGTTCAGAAGCGTCACCGTGTCTCCGGTCTCGAGGGAGAGGGCGTACAGGTCACCGGTGGTCCCCTGGTCGGTCCGGTACAGGAGCCACCGACCGTCCTTCGAGTACTCCGCTTCCCAGATCCCCGCGACGGGCAGGTCCAGGAGCAGCTCGGCATCGGAGCTGCCGTCCGAGCGCCGGACGTAGAGATCCCGGCTGAGGTCGTCCGATCCGACCACGTACGTGATGAAGCCACCGTCCGGCGACCACTCGGGCCGGAACGCGACGTTCCCCTCGGCCGTGAGCTTCTGTTCGGGCCCCCGGTCGAGGCGCTTCACCCAGATCTGCTCGTCCCCACCGCTGGCGATACTGACGGCCAGCCGGGTTCCGTCGGGCGAGATGTCCGGGTACGCGAAGCGTCCCCGCCAGTCCGGATCGATCGGGGCCGCCAGGCCGTCGAGCGTGACCCAGGCCAGCTCGTTCTCTACGCCCGTGACATCCGCCACGCCGTACACGACCGTCCCCTGTTCGCTGTACACGAAGCCGTACGGGGCGACGTCCGGGATGACGGCGACGGCTCCGCCGGTCACCCTCAGCTCGTCCACGTCGAACGGCGCGGCGAACAGACCGCCGGCGAGACTGGCGTACGCCACGTGGCCCGTGGGCAGGTACCACGCACCGTGGGCGTCCTCGAACAACAGAGAGATCGAGTCGGTGGCCATGTCGTACAGGTAGACATTGCCCTGGTTGCAGTTGCCGGCGCAGCCGGTGAACAGGACCCCGCGACCGCCGGGCAGGGCGTAGACCGAGGCTGCGATCTGCCCCATCCGGTCGCCCAGTGACAGTACGAGCTCCGGATCCCCGCCGTTCTCGCCCACCCGTGCGAGGTCGAACCCGCGGCTCACATAGTAGATGTGCTCGTTGACCCAGTGCGGTGCCGCGAGGGCCGATACATCCTCGGCCAGCACGACGGACCCACCGCCTCCACTCCTCACCTTCCGCAGCTCGAACTCGGTCGTGATGAACACGAGCCACTCCCCGTCCGGCGAGTAGGCGGGCGCCGCCCCGCCTTCGGTGCCCGCCACCGGGCTGGCCAACACCTCTTCCCGCGGCTTGCGGAACAGCTGGAGGCGTCCATCGAGGAAATCGGTGTAGGTGATCGCCGAGCCATCCGGCGCGATGGCGGCCGCCAGGGCGACGTAGAACTCTCCGCGGACGGGGACCGCGCTCCGCCACAGATCGACCCGCTGCTTCATGACGCCTTCGGGAGCAGGGCTCGCCGTCCACCAGCCCACCAGGAACACGGATGCCAGGACGGCCAGGAGCAAGCCGATGAGCAGCGCTCGCCGACCAGGCCCACCAGCATCGAGAGCCCCGGCGGTCCGGGCGCCCGTCTGCCGGTCCGCCCCGAAGGCCGGGTTCCGGAGCGCCGCCGCGTACGCCTGCGCGCTCTCGAACCGGTCCGCCGGCAGCCGCTCCAGCGACTTGTGGACCGCCGCCTCGACATTGGGGGGTACCGCCTTCCGGTGCTCGGTGACCGGGTCCGGCTCCCCCGTCAGGATCCGGCCCAGCACCGCCTGGGCGTTCGGGCCGCCGAACGGCGGCTGCCCCGTGAGCATCTCATACGTCACGCACCCCAGGGCGTAGACATCCGACCGCTTGTCCAGCGTCCGCTCCCCGGCCGCCTGCTCCGGGGACATGTAGTGCGGCGTGCCCAGGCTGAGCCCGGTTTCGGTGATGCGCCCGCCCCCGGCCTGGCTCACGGCCAGCGCGATCCCGAAGTCGGCCACCACCGGCTCGCCCCGGCTCATGAGGATGTTGGCCGGCTTGATGTCCCGGTGGACCACGCCCTGCTCGTGAGCGTACTGGAGCGCCGCGGCCACCTTCTCGGTGATGGCCAGCGCGTCCTCCACCGGCAGCTGCTGCTCCCGCTCCAGCTTCTCCCGCAGGCTCTCGCCCTCGACGTACGGCATCACGTAGAAGAGGAAGCTGTCGGCCTCGCCCGAGTCGTGGAGGGGGAGGATATGAGGGTGCTGGAGCTGAGCCGTGGTCTTGATCTCCGCCAGGAACCGCTCGGCGCCGACCACGGCGGCGAGCTCCGGCTTCAGCACCTTGAGCGCCACGCTCCGGTCGTGACGGAGATCCTCCGCCAGGTAGACCGTGGCCATGCCGCCCTCGCCGAGCTCCCGCTCGATGCGGTAGCGGCCCTCCAGGGCCGCGTTCAGGCGATCGATCATCTCGCTCACCGGTCGCCACCGTCCAGCCGCCGCTCGACATCGGCGAGCCAGCTCTGGACCATGACCAGGTCACCGGAGATATCGCCGGACCCGGCCTCGAGCATGAGGATCCGGCCGTCGGGCGTGACGTCGTACATATGGTTGTCCGGGTTCAGCTCGAAGTACTCCTCGGGCGGCACGTCGAACACGGTGCTGCGCTCGGCTGCGGCGGGGCCGTCGCCCATGTCGACCACGTCGAGCCCCGAGCCGTCGCCGTGGCGGACGTAGAGTCTCCGGCCGTCCGCACTCCACCGCGGTTCCCGTCCGCCGGCGGTGGAGACCTGCCATTTGCCATCGTCCACGTTGGGGAACGGGACCACGAATACCTCGGCGCGGCCGGTCTCGTCGGAGGTGTAGGCGAGCCATCGACCGTCCGGCGATATCGCCGGCTCGTTCTCGTTGTGGG
>JAWVYT010000320.1:0-3623 GCA_033722595.1 Longimicrobiales bacterium | reverse complement strand
GCCGACGGGCCGCGGGTCGTTCGCGGCCGGTGGTGGACCCCGCCGGGCACGGGCGGCAGGATCGAGCCGGTCGGACTGTTCCTGGTCGACTCGGTGCTCACGGCCCCGGCTCATGATGATGAGGGCGCGGCTTCGCACGCGGCGGGCGCCGCTGGATGGGACGCGGACTCCGCCCCGCGGACCGTATCCGGCCTCGCCGGGCTCCGCCGGGCGGCCCGCGGGCGGGTCGAAACCCTGTTCGGGCGGCGGGCGCCGCTAGCGGCCTCGCTGCTCCTGGCGCAGAGGGACGGGCTGGATCGGGAGGTCCGCGACCGGTTCGCAAGGGCCGGGCTGAGCCACCTCCTGGCGATCTCCGGGCTCCACGTGGCGCTGATCTCCGGCATCCTGCTGCTCCTGGCCGGTGCGCTGCGGCTCGGACGGGGACGGGCGGCCGCCGCGGCGGGGCTGGGCACCGCCGGCTACGTGGCGTTCCTGGGCGCGCCGCATTCGGCGGCCCGGGCCGCGGTCCAGATCCTCCTGGTGCTGGGCGCCCGGTCGATCCAGCGGCCCGCACGCACGGAGGCGCTCATCGCCGCCGCGGCGCTGGGGCTCCTGGCCGTCGAGCCGGGCGCGCTCTTCAGCCCCGGGTTCCAGCTCTCGTTCGCCGGTGTCGCGGGGATCCTCGCCATACGCCCGCCGCTTCTGGAGGCGCTGGCCGGGCTCGCCGGATTCCGGCTCCGGGGGCGAAGGGTCGGCGCGTGGCTGGCCGATGGCCTGGCCACGAGCCTGGCCGCCACCGTGGCGACCGCGCCGATCGTGGCCTGGCACTTCGGCCGGGTCGCGCCCATCGGGGTCGTGGCCAACCTGGTGGCGATCCCGCTCCTGTCCGTCGCCGTACCGGCCATGGCGCTGGCCATGGCGGCCGGCGTGGTCTGGGTCCCGGCCGGCCGGTTCGTGGCCGGCGCGGCGGTGGTCCTCCTCGACGCGCTGGACGTCACCGCAGGGGTGGCGGCCGGGGTCCCCGGGGCCACGGTGATGGTGCCCGGGTCGATCGCGATGCTGCTGGTGGGCGCAGCGGGCGCGGGCTGGCTCGCGTCCCGGCGCCTGGGCCGGACCCGACGCGGCGTCCGGCGCGTCGTCTGGGCCGGTATCGCCGTCGTCACGCTGCTGCTCGCACCGCTCCGGCCGTCTACGGATCGGGTGGAGGTCCACGCCATCGACGTCGGGCAGGGCGACGCCATCGCGCTCCGGTCCCCGGCGGGCCGCTGGGTCCTGGTGGACGCCGGCGTGGCCACGGACCGGTTCGACGCCGGCGCCCGCCTCGTCGTGCCGTACCTGTCCCGACACGGAGCGCGTCGACTGGAAGGGCTGATCATCACGCACCCGGACGCCGATCACATGGGCGGGGCCGGGTCCGTGATCCGGGCGCTCCGGCCCCGGTGGATCATGGAGCCGGGGCTGGAGGCGGCGAAGGCCGCGTACCTGGCGCTCCTCCGGGACGCCGCCGCGCACCGGAGGGCCTGGGTGGCGGCCCGGCGGGGGATGGAGCTGGAGCTGGACGGGATGACGCTGGAGGTCCTGTACCCGGCCGGCCCCGTGGACTCCGAAGATGCCAACGACGGGAGCGTGGTCGTGCGGGTCGTGTACGGCGAGTTCGAGGCGCTGCTGACCGGCGATGCGCCGGCGTCCGTGGAGCGGCTGCTCGTCCGCCGGTACGGCACCGGGCTCGAGGCCGATGTCCTGAAGGTCGGGCACCACGGGAGCCGCACCTCCACAACGGCCGAGCTCCTGCGCGCGACGACACCGGCGCTGGCGGTGATCTCGGCGGGCCGTCGCAACCGGTACGGCCACCCCCACCGCTCGGTGGTCGACCGGCTCGAGGCTGCGGGGATCCCCATCGCCCGGACGGATCGGCACGGCTCGGTGGTGGTTCGGGGGAGCCGGGACGGCACCCTCACCACGGAGGTGGAGCGCGGCGGCGTCGCCTGGCGCTGACTTTCGTTTTCCCTCTGGAAGGGCTCATATTGGCGCACGCAGCCGCCCCACAGACCTACGCCGGGCCGCGGGCCCGGCCGCGAGCAACCGGAGACAGACTGCATGGCCCAGCGATCCGTGGTCACCATCGAGCGCCATATCGTGGAGCAGGAGCGCCAGCACCCGCAGGCGACGGGGGCGCTGAGCAACATCCTGTACAACATGGCGCTGTCGGCGAAGCTGATCGCCCGGGAGGTCAGCAAGGCCGGGCTCGTGGACATCCTGGGCCTGACGGGGGACACGAACGTCCACGGCGAGGAGGTCAAGAAGCTGGACGAGTTCGCCGACGACGTGATCTTCGCCGCGTTCGACCACACCGGGCTCCTCTGCTGCATGGCGTCGGAAGAGCAGGAGGACATCCGAGCGATCCCGGAGCGGTTCCCGACGGGCCGCTACTCGCTCCTGTACGACCCACTGGACGGGTCGTCGAACATCGACGCCAATGTCTCCATCGGGACCATCTTCAGCGTCCACAGCAAGGTCTCCGATGTGGAGCGGGGGTGCGCGGACGACTGCCTCCAGAAGGGGAGCGAGCAGATCGCCGCGGGCTACATCGTGTACGGCTCCGCGGTGATGATGATCTACACCACGGCCGGCAGCGGCGTCCACGGGTTCACGCTGGATCCGTCCATCGGGGAGTTCCTCCTGAGCCACCCCGACATCCAGATCCCCCGGCCGGGCCGCCGGATCTACAGCGTCAACGAGGCCTACTACAACCGCTGGAGCGACGGGCAGCGACGGCTCGTCGACCACCTCAAGGGGCTGGACGAGGAGGGCGGCGACCCGTTCAGCTCCCGCTACATCGGGTCCATGGTGGCGGACATGCACCGGACACTGCTGTACGGCGGGCTGTTCATGTACCCCGGCGATACGCGGTACCCGGACGGCAAGCTGCGGCTCCTCTACGAGGCGTGTCCCATGGCCATGATCATGGAGCAGGCGGGCGGGAAGGCCTCGAACGGCCGCGAGCGGATCCTGGACGTCCAACCCGAGTCGCTCCACCAGCGCACACCGCTCTTCGCCGGCTCCGCCGAGTACGTGGACATGGCCCACCAGTACGTCCGCGACGACACCGGCGCGTCCGCCGGCTGATCAGGGCCCTGCCACGCCGCTGGCCGAGGGCGCCCGGTCGCCCGGTCGGGTACCGGTTCCCCCCGGCATCCGGCCCTCCCGGCGGGGAACCCACCGATCCCGCAGCCGGTTGGGCTCGGGAGCGGTACCCGCGGACTTGACCTGCGGGCTCGCGGCCGGCAAGTTCGCGTCGACTCAGAATCGGCTCTTGAGTCGGCCCGCTCCGTTCGCGCGGGCGCAGGACGAGCTATCGATCCATTCTTGGGGAGGACGTTGGGATGAATCTAGGAACGCGTATCCGGAGCCTGGGGAGCGTAGCCGCGAGCGTGGCTGCCATGGTTCTCCTGGCCGGTCCGCTGGGCGCGCAGCAGGGGTCCACCACGGGGGCGATCGCCGGTAGGGCCCTGGACAACGCCGGTGCCCCGATCACCGGTGTGGAGATCACGGCGACGAACGTCGAGACGGGCGTGACGCGGCTGACGGTGACCAACGAGCGGGGCCGTTTCACCTTCGCGCTGCTGCAGCCGGGCAGCTACACG
>JAWVYT010000319.1:0-3628 GCA_033722595.1 Longimicrobiales bacterium | reverse complement strand
GTCCGACGAAGAGGGCGCTCGGGATCCCGGCCCGGAAGAGGGAGTCGGCGGTGACGGCCACGGCCATCACGGCCCCATCGTCGCGGCTCCGGAAGAAGAGCTCCGTGCCGTCGGGGCTCCACGCGGGCCCCTCGGCGCTCCCGGTGGAGACCTTCGTCCGGGTCGCGGCGCTCGGGAAGTCGGTGACGTAGACCTGCCGCTGGCCGGAGAGATCGGACACGTACGCGAGCCAGCGGCCGTCGGGTGACAGGGCTCCGTGGATCTCCAGGCCGGGGCCGTCCACCAGGACCTCGGGCTCAGCCTCGCCTCCGGGCGCGAGCAGGACGATGTCCGAATCGGGCGACCGGGTGTACTCGCGGTGCTGCGCGAGGAGACGACCGTCGGGGGCGAAGTCCAGGGGGTGCTGCTGGTGGCGGTTCCGGGGCTGGAACGGACGGGCCCGTCCGGCGCCATCCACCCGGGCGGTGTAGAGGTCGTGCCCGGTCTCGTCGAACCGGTTGAAGACGACCTCATCGCCGTCGGGCGTCCAGACCGGCCAGTCGGCGTTGACGTCCAGGGGGATCGAGCTCACGACCGTCCGGCGCAAGTCGTAGGTGAAGAGCCGGAACGACGGTGTCCCTCCGGAGCTCCGGAACACGACGCGCTCCCCGCCGGGGGAGAGCCGCGGGGCGGCGATATTGCGCAGGTCCCGGGGCAGCTGTGGGCTGGCCACCGTGAGGATGGTGTCGGGCACACCCTGGCGGTCCACCCAGACCAGCGCGTCCGCGGCCCAGGTCGCGGCGGGCAGGAAGGCCAGCGTCCCGTCGGCGGCCACATCGAAGAAGGCGCCACGTCCGCCGCGGGACCCGATCTCCTCGAAGACGGGGACCGGCTCACCGACCATCGCGGTGAAGTCCTCGTCGAGTCGCGCGACCCAGAGGTCCGACGTCTGGCCGCCACGGGCGACGACCAGGAGCCCGTCCCGGGTGACGCGCGGCGAGTGGCCGTCGGTCAGGATGACGGGCTCACTCCCGAACCGGAGCACCGCGACCTGCTGTCGGAACGGGAAGGCCGTGCCCCTGATCGTGAATACGACCCCCGTTCCGTCCGGGAGGAACTCGGGCTGATAATGTACGACCGCCCCAGACTCGACCGTGGTCAGCGGCTCCGGCGTACCGGTCGGCGGGACGCGCATCAAACGGTCGTCCGCGGAGAGTACCACCGTGCCGTCGGGTCCCCAGGTCAGCCCCTGGACGGGTACGACCCGGCCTTCGGGGTCCGTCGGGGCGATCGTTTCGACGACCCCACCCTCCGCCGGGACCTTCCGGATGCGGGCTGCGGGTACGTCGTGGAACGCGATCCAGCTCCCGTCGGGGGAGAACGCCACGCTGCCGACGCCGGAGCCCGGCCCGGCCAGCCGCTCGGCGGATCGGGAGGAGAGATCCCGCACGTGCAGCCACCGCTCTGCGCCCTCCTGTACCACGAACGCCACGCGGCCGCCGTCCGGGGAGAGATCCACGGAGCGGGTCACCACCTCCGGAATGGCGGTCCCCTCGGGGAGGATCACCGAACCGTACCGGAGCGGCGACTCCTGTCCGGCATCGTCCTCCAACAGCCACGTGCCGGCCAGCACGAGCGCCAGCACGGCGGCGACGATCCAGCCGGCGCCTCCCGCCCAGCCCGTCGCCGCAGCCGCCCCGATGTCACCATGTCTGAAGGTCGGGTCCGACAGGGCGCGCCGGAGCTCGGCGGCGGACTGGAACCGGTCCGCCGGCACCTTCTCCAGGGCCCGGGCGATGGCCGCGTCCACGTTGGCCGGGACCGCAGGTCGCTCCTCGGTGACAGGGGTCGGCGCGCCCGTCACGATCCTGGACAGAACCGCTGTGGCCGTGGTCCCCGTGTACGGGGGACGGCCCGCCAGCATCTCGTAGAGCACGCAGCCCAGGGCGTAGATGTCCGCGGGAGGACCCACCCCGGCCTCCCCCGCCGCCTGCTCGGGACTCATGTACGTCGGTGTCCCGGGACTCAGCCCCGTGCGCGTGACCCGCTCGCCTCCGACCGCCTCCACCGCCAGTGCGATCCCGAAGTCGGCGAGCACGGGCTTCCCGTCCAGGAGCAGGACGTTCCCGGGCTTCAGGTCCCGGTGCACGATGCCCTGGCGGTGGGCGTAGTCGAGGCCGTCGGCCAGCTGGGAGGCGATGGCCACCGCCTCGGTCACGGGCAGCTGTCGCTCGCGCTCCAGGCGGTCCCTGAGGCTCTCGCCCTCCACATACGGCATCACGTAGTAGAGGAACCCCTCGGCCTCGCCCGAGTCGAACAGCGGCAGGATATGGGGGTGCTGCAGCCCGGCCGTGGTCCGGATCTCGGCCAGGAACCGCTCCGTGCCGAGCACGGCCGCGAGCTCCGGCCGGAGCACCTTGACCGCAACGGGCCGGTCGTGCCGCTCGTCGTGGGCCAGGAAGACCACGGCCATCCCGCCCTCGCCCACCCGGCGCTCGATCCGGTACCGCCCCTCGAGGGCGGCGGAGACCCGGTCGATCACCGTCCCGTCCCTCCGTGCACGCCCGGCTCGAGAGTGCCGGCCGGTGCGCCCGACGAGCAGCGGGGATGGGACGTACTCATGGAAAGGACCTGATCGCGGGTCTGAGGGGACGTCTCACGAACAGAATGCGTACGGCGGCCCGGTGTCGCAATCCGGATGTCCCGGTCGGAGACTCCGCTTTCGCCACGCAGACAGGGAGGTAGCCGGGACATGCGCGCGGACAGCGGCCCTGTGGAACCATCACGGCCGTAAAGGGTTGCACTGGCCGGCAGCCTGCTCACGGGAGGCGGTGGCCCGACAGCCTCCGGCCGACCCCGGTTGGAGGTCCGGGAGGAGGATGCCCGCTTTCCAGCGGTGCGTCCTCGCCCCCGAATCCAGTTGCCCCCGAAGGACCCCGCAGGGAAGATGCTCCGCCGAGCGCGGAGGCGTGCGTGCATTCAAATCGAGAGTCTGATGGAGCTTCGTTCGTTCACAGGCGTTCTGCTCGTGCTGGTGTTCACGGCCTCGCCGGGCGTGGCTCAGAGCCTCGAAGGCTCGCTGGCGGCGATGAACAGGCAGCGCACGGCGGCCGTCGCGGCCGGCGCCACGTTCCACGAGACCGCGAGCTCGGTCTACGGAGCCATCGTCCAGGGTGAGCTGGTGCGGGTGGAGAGCACCACGGACTACCGGCTCCACGCAGTATCGTACCCTTACGCCCGCGCCGAGACCCTCGCCCTGCTCGAGCACCTCGCCGCGGGCTACCACAGCGCCTGCGGACAGCGACTGGTCGTGACCAGCCTGACACGCTCGCGCGCCGATCAGCCCCGGAACGCCTCCCGGCGGTCGGTGCACCCGGCCGGCCTCGCCATCGACCTGCGGCGGAGCAGCCGGTACAGCTGTCGGCGGTGGCTGGAGCGGACGCTGCTTCGGCTCGAAGGCGAGGGGCTGGTGGAAGCCACACGGGAGCGCTGGCCCCCGCACTACCACGTCGCGGTGCTGCCGCGCGCGGTCCGCGACCGCTGGTCGGAGCGCGTGGCCGCAGCCGAGGCCGTCGCTCCCCTGGCGGACACCACCTACGAGGTCCGCTCGGGCGACACGCTGTGGGAGATCGCCCGGGATCTGGAGAGC
>JAWVYT010000318.1:0-3629 GCA_033722595.1 Longimicrobiales bacterium | reverse complement strand
TCGGGGCTCGGGGCGGGGTCCTGCTCCGGGGCCTTTTCGAGCGACGATCCGGCGGGGCAGGGTCGCCGGTGCTGGCGCTCCGGTCCGGCCACCCCGGTGCCTGGCGCGGTCTACCGCAGGCGTTCCAGCCTACCCTTCCGTTTCACGATGTTCTTGTAGTCCCACTGGATGGTACGGGCCGTCCCGAGCCACGCTTCGAGGGCGGGACGATCGATCTGGTCGGCGGCCGTGTAGCGGACCTCCGCCGCCTTGAAGCTGCCCTGGGGCGTGAGGCCCGGCTCGTCGAATGATTGGCCGCTCCAGAAGAGCAGCCGCACGCAGTCCTTGAGGCGGCTGTAGCCCACGATCGGGTTGCCGTCGAGGAACCAGACGGGATGACCGTGCCAGATCCGACTCTCGGCCTCCGGCAGGCCCTCGTCGATGACCTCCGCCAGGGCCTCGCAGATGCGCGTTTCCTCGGGCTCCTGGGCCGCGTTGAACTCCTCAATGTCCGGATGCATGACACCTCCGCACCCACAGGCGCTCGGCCTCGAACTCCGGCGCGCTCGACTCTACGCCCTCGACTCTAGACTCTAGACTCTAGACTCTAGACTCTAGACTCTCGACTCTCGACTCTCGACTCTAGACTCTACAGCCGCGGCGGCGTGACCCCCCGCTGCCCCTGGTACTTCCCGCTCCGCTGGGCGTAGGTGGTGGACGGGACCTGATCGCCCTTGAAGAAGAGGAGCTGGGCGATGCCCTCGTTGGCGTAGATCTTCGCCGGGAGCGGGGTGGTGTTGCTGATCTCCAGCGTGAGGTGGCCCTCCCACTCGGGCTCCAGCGGCGTGACGTTCACGATGATCCCGCAGCGGGCGTACGTGCTCTTGCCCACGCACACCACCAGCACGTCGGACGGGATCCGAAAGTACTCCAGCGTCCGGGCCAGGGCGAAGCTGTTGGGCGGGATGATGCACTCGCCCTCGCCCGTAATGTCCACGAAGCTGCGCTCGTCGAACTTCTTCGGGTCCACGACCACGCTGTGGACGTCCGTGAAGACCTTGAACTCGTCCGCGACCCGGATATCGTAGCCGAACGACGAGGTGCCGTAGCTGATGGCCCCGTCCCGGACCTGGCCCGACTCGAATGGCTCGATCATGCCGTGCTCCGTGGCCATCTCACGGATCCAGTGGTCGCTCAGAATCGCCATCGTCCAAGGGTCTCCCGTCGGTGGGCTCGCTGTCCCGATTTACGTGCTGCCGGACGGCGCCAACGTACGGGCCAGGGCCGTCGTCCGGCAACCCGGATCGCGGCTTGACCGCGACCGGTGGTCCGGGTACCTTCTGACGGCCAAGATCGTGAACGTTTTCACAAGGCCCGAAACGAAGCGCTGATGCGATCATACTTACCGATCCTGCTGCTGCTGGGGATCTCCGTACTGCAGGCCGTGGGGATGGTCGTGCTGTCGCACCTGGCGAGCCCGACACGGCCGACGCCGGCGAAGTCCTCGCCGTACGAGAGCGGCATCGTGCCGATCGGGAACACGCGCGAGCGGTTCAGCGTGAAGTTCTACCTGGTGGCGATCCTGTTCATCGTCTTCGACCTGGAGACGATCCTCCTGGTGCCGTGGGCGGTGGCGGCCCGGGAGCTGGGTTGGGCCGGGTTCGGCGCTGTCTCGATCTTCGTCCTGGTTCTGGCCGTGGGGCTGATCTACGAATGGAAGAGGGGAGGGCTGCAATGGGATTAGAGGGGGTGGGTACCCAGCTTCCGGTCGTGGGCTCCGGCAAGGATGGAAGCCCGGGATTCCTGACCACGAAGCTGGACTTCGTGGTGAACTGGGCGCGACGCAACTCGTTGTGGCCCATGCCGTTCGGTACGGCCTGCTGCGCCATTGAGATGATGGCGAGCTACGCGAGCCGGTACGATGTGGCCCGGTTCGGGATGGAGCGGATGAGCTTCAGCCCGAGGCAGGCGGACCTGCTGATCTGTGCGGGTCGCGTGAGCTACAAAATGGCGCCGGTGCTGCGGAAGATCTGGGACCAGATGCCGCAGCCGAAGTGGTCGATCAGCATGGGCGCGTGCGCGTCGAGCGGCGGGGTGTTCGACGCGTACTCCATGGTGCAGGGGATCGACACGATCATCCCCGTGGACGTCTATGTTCCGGGCTGTCCGCCGCGTCCGGAGGGCCTGATCTACGGGATCCTGATGCTGCAGGAGAAGATCAAGGGCGAGTCGCTGTCGAAGGGGATCCACGAGGAGATCCGGCGGGAGGACCCGGACCGGGTCAGCCGGCCGAACCTGCCGGCGGACGTGATCGAGCAGATCGCGGGTCCGTTCGGCAACTCCACGAAGCAGAACAAGTCCAGCGGTCTGGTGAGCACCCGGGCGCTGTCGCGGCCGAGGGATCGGCGGCCCTGAGATGGCGGACGAGTTCGAGAAGGGACTCGGCGGGCTGGAGACGGGGCCCGAGACGAGCGGGGGGGTAGGACCGGAGCCGTCGTTCGAGACGGAGGTCGAGCACCCCTCGGTGGCGGCGCTCCGCGAGGAGTTCGGCGACGCGATCCTGCGCCACGAGCTGCACGCGGGCGACGAGCACGTGATCTATATCGAGGCGAGCCGGAACCGTGGGATCCTGCGCTGGCTCCGGGACGCACCGGACCAGCGCTACGACTTCCTGGCGGACGTGACCGGTGTGGACTACGGCGGCGGCCGGCCGATCCAGGTCGTCTACCAGCTCTGGTCGATTCCGCACAAGCGGGCGCTGCGGGTGAAAGTGGAGCTGCCGCTCCGTTCGCTGGAGGTGGACAGCGTGGTCCCCGTGTGGTCCACGGCGAACTGGCTGGAGCGGGAGGTCTACGACCTGTTCGGCGTGGAGTTCATCGGGCACCCGGACCTCCGGCGGATCATGATGCCGGAGAACTACGCCGAAGGGCACCCGCTGCGGAAGGACTTCCCACTCCGGGGCCGGTTCAGTCGGGCGGAGCAGACCCGCCGGGCGCTGTCGTACGACCTGGAGGTCTTCTATACGCCCCAGGAGCTGGAGATCCTGAAGGACCGGGACTGGGAGCGCGCCCAGCAGCGGGCGAAGGCGCAGCAGGCGGACCGGGGCGACTTCCCCGACGACCGTGAGGATTCGCGGGACCCGCGGGACGAAGGGGTCGAGGCCGAGGTGGCGGAGGAGCAGGAATGAGCGATCGGACGGTGGAGTACGAGGTCAGTCGCACGCCGGTCATGGGGGTGGGCGGCAGCGCGGTGCCGTCGCCGGTCCTGCCGGAGGGGGTCGAGCCGGACCTGCACGGCGAGCACATGCTCATCAACATCGGGCCCCAGCACCCGGCGACCCACGGCGTGCTGCGGCTGGTGCTGGAGCTGGACGGCGAGACGGTGGTGAAGTGCACGCCCCACATCGGGTACCTGCACTCGAGCTTCGAGAAGCTCGGCGAGTACCGGACGTGGAACCAGATCGTGCCGCTGACGGACCGGATGGACTACCTGGCGCCGCTCATCTACAACATCGCGTACGTGGCAGCGGTGGAGAAGCTGATGGGGATCGAGATCACCGAGCGGTGCAAGGTGATGCGGGTGATCCTCATGGAGCTGGACCGGATCTTCAGCCACCTCATCTGGATCGGGACCACCGCGCTGGATATCGG
>JAWVYT010000317.1:0-3650 GCA_033722595.1 Longimicrobiales bacterium | reverse complement strand
GTGACGATGGGTGTGGCCACGATCATGGAGGCCGAGGAAGTGATCCTCATGGCAACGGGGGAGCACAAGGCTCCCATCGTGCGGCGAGCGGTGGAGGGCGAGATCTCGGCCCACGTGGCGGCCACGTACCTCCAGGAGCACGCCAACGCCACGGTCCTCGTGGACGCCGCCGCGGCGGGCGAGCTGACCCGTATCCGGACGCCGTGGCTGGCACGGTCGGTGGACTGGGACGATGAGCTGACGGTCCGGGCCGTCGTCTGGCTGTCGAAGGAACGCGGGACGGGGATCCTCCGGTTGAGCGATGGGGACTACCGCGAGCATCACCTGGCGTCGCTGGTCGCCCGGTACGAGTCGGCGGACGCCCTGAACACGGACGTGTTCACCCGCCTCGAGTCGAGGATCCGGGACAACCCCCGGCTGCCGAAGGGGCAGAAGGTGATCGTCTTCAGCCCGCACCCCGATGACGACGTCATCTCCATGGGTGGCATGCTGCGCAAGCTCAGGGAGAACGACAACGAGGTGGTCATCGCGTACATGACCTCCGGCAACATCGCGGTTTTCGACCACGAAGTGCGGCGGTATCTGGACTTCGTACGCCGTTTCCAGACGGAGGTGCTGGTCAGTGGGGAAGAGGGGCCGCCCGGGACCTCTCGGTCGGTCGCGGCCCTGGGTGCTCTCATCGATCGGGTCGAGACGGCGCTGGCACGGAAGCAGCCTGGCCAGGTCGACATTGCGGAAGTCCAGGACATCAAGCGCCACATCCGCGAGTCGGAGGCGATTGCCGGCGCCCAGTCGCTGGGGTACCCCGGCTCGGCCTGCCGGTTCCTGAACCTGCCGTTCTACCGGACGGGGATGGTCAAGAAGAACGAGGTCGGCGATGCGGACGTGTCGATCGTGCAGACGCTGCTGGAGGAGGTGGGGCCTGACATCGTCTTCGTAGCCGGCGACCTGAGCGATCCGCACGGAACGCACCGACAGTGCAAGGAAGCCATCGATCGGGCGCTCCACGGCTACCGGGGCACTCGCCCGGAGGTCTGGCTCTATCGCGGGGCGTGGCAGGAGTGGGAAGTGTACGAGGCCGACGTGTTCGTGCCCATGAGCCGGGACGACCTGCGCCGCAAGATCTTCGCGATCTTCAAGCATCAGTCCCAAAAGGACACGGCCCCGTTCCCGGGCGGCCACGACGACCGGGAGTTCTGGCAGCGGGTCGAGGACCGCAACCGGGGTACCGCCGCAGAGCTGGATGGCCTGGGCCTCCCCGAGTTCCATGCGGCGGAGGCTTTCGTCGTAATCCCGGGCGAAGGCTGACCGCCGAACCGTGTTCACGCCCCTCGACACCGTCGTCCTGATCGTCTACATGACCGGGGTCATCGGCCTGGGGACGTGGATGGGCCGGTCCCAGCGCTCCGCCCGGGACTATTTCCTGGCCGGCCGGAACGTGCCGTGGTGGGCGGTGATGCTCAGCGTGGTCGCCACGGAGACCAGCGCGCTGACGTTCATCAGTATTCCTGCCACGGCCTACACCGCCGACTTCTGGATCCTCCAGCTCGCGTTCGGCTACCTCATCGGCCGGGTCGGCGTGGCGTACGTGCTGCTGCCCGGGTACTTCCGGGGCGAGCTGACCACGGCCTACGCGCTGCTGGAGGACCGGTTCGGGCTGGGCACGCGACGGTTCGCGTCGTCCATCTTCATGGTCACCCGCGCCTTTGCGGACAGCGTCCGCATCTTCGCGGCCGCGATCCCGCTGGCGTTGATCACGGGGTGGTCGTACTGGCAGGTGATCCTCCTGGTCGGCGCGGCCACGCTGGTCTACACCTGGTACGGCGGGCTCAAGGCCGTCGTCTGGGTCGATGTGGTCCAGATGGGACTCTACATCGTAGGAGGCATCGCAGCCCTCTGGGTGCTGGCGGGCGCAGTGCCGGGCGGGTGGTCCGCCATCTCGGCCGCCGCCGCGGAGGCCGGTACGTTCCGGGTCGTCCATCTCGAAGGCGGAGCGGCGCAGGCGACGTGGCTGTTCACGGGGCTCGTGGGGGGCGCGTTCCTGTCCATGGCCAGCCACGGGGTCGACCATCTGGTCGTCCAGCGGCTGCTGGCGGCGCCGGGGCTGGACGGGGCCCGGAAGGCGATCATCGGGAGCGGCGTCGTGGTCCTGGTCCAGTTCACGCTCTTCCTTCTCGTAGGCGCCGGGCTCCGGGCGTTCTACGACGGGCGGGTGTTCGAGACGCCCGACGAGGTCTTCCCCCTCTTCATCATCGAAGGGCTGCCGCCGGGACTCAGCGGGCTCATCGTGGCGGGCGTCCTGGCGGCGGCCATGTCCACCGTCTCCTCCTCGCTGAACTCGCTGGCCAGCGCGACGACCCACGACCTGTACGCGCCGGCCATCGGGCGAGAGGACGCGGACCACGACGAGGGGGGGCTGCTCGCCGCCGGCCGGATGTTCACACTGCTGTGGGCCGCGATCCTCATCGGCGGCGCCATCGCGTTCGAGCTCGTGCAGCAGGGGACGCCCATCGTGGTCATCGCGCTCCAGATCGCGTCGTTCACCTTCGGGCCCCTGCTGGGCGGGTTCCTGCTCGGAACGCTGTTCGAAGGCCCCGACCAGCCGGACGCGATCCTGGGGATCGCCGCCGCCGTGGTGGCCATGACCGCGCTCTGGGCCGTCCAGACGTTCGGCGTCATCACACCGGTCGTGGACACCCTCTGGTTCGCCCTCATCGGGTCGACCCTCACGGTGGCGGTCGGGCTCGGCAGCGCGGCCTTCCGGCAGGCCCACAGGCAGAGCCGGGGTCGATAGCGACCCGGCTCGAGCGCTCAAACACCCCCCGTCACGGCCGGCCGGGCCACCCAGGTTGAAACCTCCGGCCGTCCTACCTCGTTGTCTTCACCAGGGGAAGGGCCGGCCCGATGCAACGATCCGGGCCGTGTCCTTATCCAACTCCGTGCAGCGAAGAACCCGCAGCCCGAGCCGCCATGAACGATCTGAGGATCGCGTTCCGGAAGCTGATCAGGACCCCCTTCATCACGGTGGTCGCCGTGCTCTCCCTGGCCCTGGGGATCGGGGCGAACGCGGCCATCTTCTCCATTTTCGACCAGGTCCTGCTCCAGTCGCTGCCCGTGGCGGAGCCCGACCGACTGGTGAACCTGGTGGCGCCCGGCCCGAAGCCCGGGAGCCAGTCGTGCAACACCGCAGGCGACTGCGAGCACGTGTTCAGCTACCCGATGTTCCGGGATCTCGAGGAGGCGGAAGGCACGGGGCTCTCCGGACTGGCCGCCCACCGGCTGTTCGGCGCCAACATCGCCCAGGGCGACCGGACGGTCGACGGATCGGGCGTGCTGGTGTCCGGGTCGTACTTCCCGGTGCTCGGCGTCCGGCCCGCGCTGGGGCGCCTGCTGCAGCCCGCGGACGACGAGACCATCGGGGAGCACCCGGTAGCGGTGCTGAGCCATCGGTTCTGGCAGAACGATGCCGGCGGCGACCCGACCGTCCTGAACAGCACCATCGTCATCAACGGGACCAGCATGACCGTGGTCGGCGTAGCGCCGCGCGGGTTCGATGGCACCACATTCGGGCCCCAGCCGGACGTCTTCGTGCCGCTCAGCATGCGGGGTGCGGTGAACCCCGGGTGGGACGGGTTCCGGAACCGCCGGTC
>JAWVYT010000316.1:0-3651 GCA_033722595.1 Longimicrobiales bacterium | reverse complement strand
CTCGCCCGCCAACGCGCGACCCGCCGGCCCCCTGCACTCCCGGACGGCCACCTCCAGCGCCCCCGCCAGCGCCGCAGGATCCTCCGGCGGCACCAGCCACCCCGCCGAAGGGGCGCCGTCCCGGGCGCCGAGCGCCTCCCGGACCCCGGCCACCGTCGTGACCAGCGACGGGACGCCCGCGGCCATGGCCTCCAGCATGGCGTTCGGCAGGCTGTCGTTCCGGGTCCCCAGGACGAACAGGTCCGCGTCCGCCAGCAGCGCCGGGACATCCGCCCGGCGACCCAGGAAGTGGACCCGACCGTCCAGCCCGAGCCGCGCCGCCCGCGCCCGCAGTGCACGACGCTCGGGGCCCTGGCCCGCGATGGCCAGGTGCGGCCGGTGCGGGCCCGGCAGCTCCGCCAGCGCGTCCAGGACCAGGTCGTGCCCCTTCCGATGCGCCAGCGTCCCCACGCTCAGCAGGAGCCGGTCCCCGTCGCCCAGCGCCAGCTCGTCGCGCAGCCGCCCGGGCTGCACTTCGCGGTCCGTGGTCGGCTGCGTCGCGTTGTGCACGACGTGCACCGGGGCGGAGAACGCGGGCGTTGAGGCCAGGAACCGCGCACGCACGGCCTCCGAGTTCGTGATCAGCGCGTCCAGCCGCCGGAACGCCGCCCGGTACTTCCACCGGTCCGGCGTCGGCCGCACGATGCCGAGGCGTCCGACGAGCCGGTCGACGCCGGCCAGCCGTCCGGCGAGGGTGGCCCAGAAGAGGCGGGGCCAGGAGGTGCAGAGCATGACGTCCGGCTGCTCCCGCCTCAGGAGGAGCCAGAACCGTGCAGCGGCCAGGAGGTTGGCGTCGCCCCGGGGCCGGACGCGCGTGGTCCGGACCCCGAGCCGGCCGAGCTCCGCCTCCAGCTCGCCCCCGCCGAAGACCGAGGCCACGACCTCGTGGCCGCGGCGTGCGAGCCCTTCGGCGAGGATCGCGAGCTGCCGTTCGGACCCCTGCAGCCGTTTCCCGTCGTTGTGGATCAGGATCTTCACGTCCGCCCTTCCCGCGCCGCGTCCCACAGCACCGATTCCCACGCGTCCAGCATCCGGTCCAGGCCGAACGCGCGCTCCGCGGTCCGCCTCGCCGCTTCCCCCATGCGCTCCAGCGTCGCCGGGTCGGCCAGCAGCGCCTCGATGGCCGCCGCCAGCGCGTCCGGGTCGGGCTCGACGACGCGGCCCGGAGCCGGCCCCGCCGCGGTCTCCGGCTCCAGCGCCTCCCGCGCGCCGCTCACCGGCGTGCTCACCACCGGGGTCCCGACGGCCATCGCCTCCAGCATCACGTTGGCTAGGCTCTCCCGGTCCGAGGTGATCACCAGCAGGTCGAGCGCGGCCATGATATCGGCGATATCGTCGCGGTGCCCGGTGAGCCGGACCCGGCCGGCGAGCCCCAGCTCCGCGGCCCGTGCCTCGAGCTCCGCCCGGAGCGGCCCGTCGCCCACGATCAGGCAGTGCACCGCCGCCGGCAGGTGCGCGACCGTCTCGAGGAGCCGGTCGAACCGTTTCTGCTCCACCAGCCGCCCCACGCCGCCGACGAGCGGCGCGTCGGGGGGCACGTCCAGCGCCCGTCGCGTCTCCTCGCGGTCCCTCGACGGGCCGGGCACCTCGATCCCCTTGTGGACGGCGAAGATCCGGGGCGGCGGCGCGTCGGGGAGCGCGTCCCGGTACGCGGCCGCCAGGTCGTCGGCGTTGGCCACCACGGCGTCGACCCAATGGCGGAAGACCAGGTCGTACTTCACGCTCCGGGGCACGTCGGTGCTCAGCCCGATCCGTGCCACCACCGGCACGCCGGCCAGCCTCGCCGCCAGAGCGGCCAGCCAGAGCTTGCGGAAGGTGCCCACGATCAGGACGTCGGGGTCCCTGCGCCGGAGCTGGAATGCGAACCGGAGGGCGTGGTGGACGGCGATGTCGCCCCCCAGGTAGCCCTTCCGGGTCTCCACCCCGTAGGCTTTCACGCCCCGGGCCACCAGCTCGCGGTTGTAGAACAGGGTGACGTCGTGGCCTCGGTC
The DNA here is from genome assembly GCA_033722595.1 of Longimicrobiales bacterium. Lineage (GTDB taxonomy): Bacteria > Gemmatimonadota > Gemmatimonadetes > Longimicrobiales > RSA9 > JAWVYT01. Next base: position 1,621 of record JAWVYT010000316.1, on the reverse strand, counting down.
GCGCAGACCGGCCAGGAGGATGGCCGTGGCGATCTCGGCCCCGCCGAGCTCGGGCGCGCCGTTGTGGGCGACGATGCGCAGGGCGTCCACGAGATCAGGTGGCCAGCGGCTCCACCGATTCGACGTCGGCGAACTGGAGCCGGTAGAGCGTGCGGTAGAGCCCGTCCTTCTCCAACAGCTCCTCGTGGGGCCCCGAATCGACGACCTCGCCCTCCTGCATGACCACGATCCGGTCGGCCTTCCGGACGGTGGACAGACGGTGGGCGATGACCAGCACGGTCCGGTGCTCCATGAGCCGCTCGATGGCCTCCTGGACCAGCGCCTCGCTCTGGGTGTCCAGCGCGCTGGTCGCCTCGTCCAGGATCAGGATCGGGGCGTCCCGGAGCAGCGCCCGGGCGATGGCGATCCGCTGCCGCTGGCCGCCGCTGAGCCGCGCGCCCTGCTCACCCAGCACGGTGTCGTACCCCTCGGGCAGCTCCAGGATGAAGTCGTGGGCGTGAGCCGCCCGGGCCGCCGCCTCCAGCTCCTCCTGCTCCACGTCCTCCATCCCGTAGGCGATGTTCGCCCGCACGGTGTCGTGGAAGAGGATCGTCTCCTGGGTCACGATCCCCATGAGGGACCGCAGCGCGTCGATCCGGAGCTGCCGCAGGTCGGTGCCGTCGAGCGTGATCCGACCGCTCGAGGGGTCGTAGAACCGGGGGACCAGCGCGGCGATCGTCGTCTTCCCCGCGCCGCTCGGCCCCACCAGCGCCACGACTTCACCCCTGCGGATCTCCAGGTCGACATCGTGCAGCACCGGCTCACCGGACTCGTACGCGAACCGGACGCCCTCGAACCGGATCGCGTCGCGGAACCCGTCCAGCGGCTCCGGGTCCTCCACCTCGGTCACCTCGGGCTCCGCGTCCAGCAGCTCGAACGCGCGGTGCGCCGCGGCGAGGCCGGGCTGCACCTCCGCCGGGAACTTTCCCAGCCACTTCAGCGGCGGGAGGATCCGGGCGGCCAGCACCGTGAACGTGATGAACAGCGCCGGCGTCAGCGACTGCTCCAGGAGGACCTGCCGGCTCCCGAACCAGAGTACCGCGAGGAGCGCCGAGGCGATGATGATCTCGTTGGCCGACGGGAAGAGCTGCCGCCACCGCTCGTTCCGGATCACCGCCTTGTACTGCCGCTGCGTCAGCCGACGGAACCGTCCGGCCTCGTAGTCCTCGGAGCCCGTGGCCTTCACCAGCCGGACGCCGCCGATGCTCTCCTGGACGTGCGACGAGACTTCGCCCACCGCGTCCCAGACCTTCAGCACGCCCTTCCAGATGCGCTGCCGGAACAGGTTCCAGAGCCCCATGACGATCGGCAGCGCGATCAGCGTGGCCAGTGTCAGCTCCCATGAGATGATCAGCAGCCCGATCATGAAGACCACGGTCTGGATGGTGTGGCTCAGCGCCGTCGCCAGGTTCCGGGTCACCAGCGTACGCAGCTGGTCCACGTCGTTCGTGACCCGGGAGATGATCTGGCCGGCCTTCGTCCGCTGGAAGAACCCCAGGTCCATCTTCATCAGGTGGTCGTAGATCTGGTCCCGGAGGTCCTTGGTGACCCGCTGCTCGATGATGATGACCGTGTACATGCG
>JAWVYT010000315.1:0-3668 GCA_033722595.1 Longimicrobiales bacterium | reverse complement strand
CGCATGGCGGCGAGCCGGTCCTCGAACTCGCCGTGGTCCACACCCAGCACCACGTTGGCGTACATCTGGATGAAACGACGGTAGGAGTCGTATGCGAAGCGCTCGTCGTCGGCGTCCCGCGCCAGCGCCTCCACGGTCTCGTCGTTGAGCCCCAGGTCGAGGATGGTGTCCATCATCCCGGGCATGGACACGGCCGCCCCGCTCCGGATGCTCAGCAGCAGCGGCTGCGTGTCCGTGGCGCCGAAGGTCTTGCCCGTCGCCTCCTCCACCCGCCGGATGTTCTCCTCGATCTCCGGCTCGAGCCCGTCCGAGTGGTGGCCGTGCTCCATGTAGAACCGGCACGCTTCGGTCGAGATCGTGAACCCCGGCGGGACCGGGATCCCGATCCGGGTCATCTCCGCCAGGTTGGCGCCCTTGCCGCCCAGAAGGTGCTTCTGCTCCTTGCCGCCCTCCGCCTCACCGTTCCCGAAGAAATAGACCCAGCGCTCGCTCATGTGACCTCGCACGGATGGAATCAGATTTCGACGCCGTCGCTCCCCGGCAATGTACGGTGTGGCGAGGATCGGGGCAGTGGGCGAGATTCCCCGAATCGAGGCGGGGAGATGCCCCACGGCGACGGGATCGGTCGGGCGGGGAGATCCTTTACGGGCCGCCGCCGTCAGGAGCTGGAGACGACGTCGTAGCCCTGCTCCAGGTCGACCAGCGGGGCGGTGTACTCGCCGGAGAAACAGGCGTGGCAGAACGGCTTCCGGTCGGCCACGGCCTCGATCATCCCGTCCAGCGAGAGGTAGCCCAGGGACTCCACGTCCAGGTGCTCCCGGATCTCGTCGACAGTCTTGTGGGAGCCCAGCAGCTCTTCCTTCGTGGGCATGTCGATCCCGTAGAAGCACGGGTGGCGTACGGGCGGGCTGGAGATCCGGAAATGGACCTCCTTCGCGCCGGCCTCCCGGATCAGCCGGACCAGGCCCATGCTGGTGGTGCCCCGGACCAGGGAGTCGTCCACCACGACGACCCGCTTGCCGTCCATCACTTCGCGGACGGCGTTGTACTTGATCCGGACCCGGAAGTCCCGGCCGGCCTGGGTGGGGTGGATGAAGGTCCGGCCGACGTAGTGGTTGCGGATCAGGCCGAGCTCGTACGGGATCCCGCTCTCCTCGGAGAAGCCGAGGGCCGCCGAGTTGGACGAGTCGGGCACGCTGAATACCACGTCGGCGTCGGCGGGGTGCTCGCGCGCCAGCTGGCGGCCGAACGCGCGCCGTGCCCGGTCCACCGTCATGCCGAAGACGGTGGAGTCCGGGCGGGCGAAGTAGACGAGCTCGAAGATGCACGGCGCCGGGTCGTGGGTCCGGGCGACGCTCCGGAGCGACTTGATGTCGCCGTTCCGGATCCGGAGCATCTCGCCGGGCTCGATGTCGCGCTCGTACTCGGCGCCGACCAGGTCCATGGCGCAGCTCTCGCTGGCGATGATCCAGCCGCCGCCGGGCATGCGGCCCAGGATCAGGGGCCGGAAGCCCCAGGGGTCCCGGGCGGCGTACAGCGTGTCACCCACGGTGATGATGACGCTGAACGCCCCCTGGAGCCGGGACAGCGCCTCGGAGATCTGTTCCTCCACGGTGGGCGACCGGGACCGGGAGATCAGGTGGACCAGGACCTCGCTGTCGATGGTGCCCTGGAAGAGCGCGCCCTCTTCCACGAGCTCCTCACGGAGCGACTGGGCGTTGGTGATGTTGCCGTTGTGGACCAGCCCGAGGTCGCCCTCCCGGTAGCTGACCACGATCGGCTGGGCGTTCACCAGGCCCGCGCCGCCTGCCGTGGAGTAGCGGGTGTGCCCCAGCGCCATCCGGCCCGGGAGCGCGTCGAGCAGCGCGTCGTCGAAGCCCTCGGCGACGAGCCCTTCCCGCTTCGCCAGCCGGGCCCTGCCGGACTCGTCCACCGCCGAGATGCCCGAGGACTCCTGGCCCCGGTGCTGGAGCGCGTACAGCCCGAGGAACACGGATCGCGCCGCGTTGTCGACCCCGCTGACCCCTACGATCCCGCACATGCCGTCCTCGCCTCTCGCAACGCTACTCGCCCGACGACGTCGGGGCTTCCATGATCCCCGGGATCGCGCCCCGGTACGTCTCCACCAGCTCGCCGACGGGGACCCGGATTCCGGGCCCGCCGCTGCGGTCGATCACCACATCGCCGCCGCGCTCGCCCACGGTGCCGATCCGGGCGGCCGGAACGCCGTGCTCGGCCGCGACGGCGAGGACCCGGGGTACGGCATCGGTCCGGCAGCTGACCACGATCCGGCCCTGGGCCTCGCCGAAGAACAGGGCGGGGCCGGGCAGGTCGTCGTCGAGGACCGCCTGGAGCCCCACCGGGCCGCCCACGGCGCCCACCGCCGACTCCGCGAGCGCCACCGCGAGCCCGCCCTCGGCGCAGTCGTGCGCGCTGGCCAGGAGCTGCTCGTCGATCATCGCCAGCATCGCCTCGCCCAGCGCCTTCTCGGCGTCCAGGTCCACGTCGGGCACCGCGCCCGCCGTCTGGTCGTGCAGGACCTTCAGGTACTCCGACGCGCCCAGCTCGTCGGTGTTGCGGCCCAGCAGGATCACCGCGTGGCCGGGCTCGGTGAACCCGGCGCCGATGGTCTTCGACACGTCGTCCAGCACGCCGACCATCCCGACCATCGGGGTGGGGAAGATGGCGCCCGCAGGGTTCTCGTTGTACAGCGAGACGTTCCCGCTGACCACCGGCGTGTCCAGCCGGTCGCACGCCTCGGACATCCCGGCCGTGGACTCGGCCAGCTGGTAGTAGACGTCCAGCTTGTGGGGATTGCCGAAGTTCAGGCAGTCGGTGATGGCTCGGGGCCGGGCGCCGACGCAGACCAGGTTCCGGGCGGCCTCGGCCACCGCGATCTTGCCGCCCTTCCGCGGGTCGAGGTACACGTACCGGGCGTTGCAGTCCACGGTGGCGGCGATCCCCCGCTTCGTGCCCCGGACCCGGAGCACGCCGGCATCGCCGCCGGGCCCCTGGACGGTGTTGGTCCGCACCGTGGAGTCGTACTGGTCGTAGACCCACGCCTTGTGGGCGATGTTCGGGGAGGCCATGAGGGCGCGGAGCGCGTCGGACGGGGCCTCGGGCTCGTCCCCCAGACTCGCCGGGTCCCACGCACGGAGTGCCTTGACCGCGTCGGACTCCACGCCCTCGCGGGTGTACGTCGGGCAGTCCACGAGCCCCGTGCCCGGGATCTCGGCGACCACACGGTCGCCCTCGCGGACCCGGTAGAGCCCGTCGTCCGTCACCTGCCCGATGACGGCGGCCTCCAGCTCCCACTTCTCCAGGATCTCGACGACCGCGTCCTCGTGGCCGGCCCGGGCCACCACGAGCATCCGCTCCTGGCTCTCGCTCAGCAGGATCTCGTACGGCGTCATCCCCTCCTCGCGGACGGGGACCTTCGCCACGTCGATGTCCACTCCGGTCCCCGCCCGGGCCGCCATCTCGCTGGACGCCGACGCCAGCCCCGCGGCGCCCATGTCCTGGATGCCCACGATGTGGCCCGACTTGATGAGCTCCAGCGACGCCTCGAGCAGGAGCTTCTCGGTGAACGGGTCGCCGACTTGGACCTGGGGCCGGCTCTGCTCCGTCTCCTCGCTCAGCTCCTCGCTGGCGAACGTCGCGCCGTGGAT
>JAWVYT010000314.1:0-3675 GCA_033722595.1 Longimicrobiales bacterium | reverse complement strand
GGCGCCGGCCTCCGGCACCCACAGGTCGTTGCCGTGGATCAGCACCCCGGACTCGGAGATGTTGGTGACGAAGATGCCCCACTCGCCCCGGTTGAACACGTCGATGAACGACGCGTTCATCCCGCTCTTCGGGACCCGCGCTAGCCGCGACTCCCGGCCCACGTCCCGGAACCCGCCCTCCTCGTTCAGATACAGCTCGTTGATGCCGTAGTCATTGGCGACGAACAGGTCCGTATCGCCGTCCCGGTCCACGTCCGCCGTCGACGACGCCAGCGTCCACCGCCGGGTCCCGATGCCCAGCTCCCCGGCCACCTCCTCGAACGCGCCATCGCCCAGGTTGCGGTAGAGGTAGTTCCGGCCGCCGTTCCGGGCGAACTCGAAGCTCTCGGGCATCATCCGGGTGTGGTCGAGGGCCCAGAGGTTCAGCGTGTCGGGGTAGAACCCGCCGATGAACAGGTCCAGCCGCCCGTCCGCGTCGTAGTCGAACCAGACGGCGGTGTTGGCGTTGGCCCACTCCGGCATGCCCGCGGCGTCCGAGACCCGGGTGAACCCCTCGCCGCCCTCGTTGTGGAAGAGCTCCTGGCGGCCCCACTTGTACAGGAAGAGGTCCTCGTAGCCGTCGTTGTCGTAGTCGCCCCACACGGACCCCATGGACACGCCCGTCCCCGGCCGGTTCACATCGGCCACGCCCAGAGAATCGGCCACGTCGGTGAAGGTGCCGTCGCCGTTGTTCCGGTACAGCGCGTTCCGCCCCCCCGTGGCGCTGGTCGTGACGTACAGGTCGGACCAGCCGTCCCGGTCGAAGTCCGCCACGGAGACCGACGCGCCGAAGACCGCGACGGCGGGCATGATCGGGTCCAGCTTCGAGTCCAGCGCCGGGGCCCGGTGGGTGAACCGGATCCCCACGCTGTCGGCGACCTCGCGGAACGCGAAGCCGTGCCGCTCCACGGCCTCCGCCGGGCTGAGCCCCGGCCCGGCCTCCTCGCCACCACCGGCGAACCGGATCACGAGCGGCACGCCCAGGAGCGCGACGAAGACCACGACCAGAGCCGCCCGCGCGGCCGGCGGGACCCGCGGCCCGTCACTCATCGCGATCCGGCACCAGGGCCCGCTGGAACCCGGACGGCGTCACGTACCGGGTGTGGTAGACCGACCAGTCCTCCGGGTGCCTCCGGTAGCCCGGGTCGTCCTCGAGCCGGCCGGGCGGCGAGGAGTAGTCCGTCATCCCGTGGTAGGGCAGCGGTCGGACGGTGGTGGAGTACCCGGTGTTGTAGTCGCCGTCCTTCACCCATCCATCGCCCACGAGCACGAAGTCCCGGGCCCAGCCCGGGGGCGGCGGCGGAGGCGCCGGGAACCGGAGCGCCAGCTCGTCGCCCGCGTTCATGATCACGTACCGGTCGTCCACCGCTTCGCCCAGCGGGAGGACATCGCCGAACCGGGTGTGGTAGCCCACCAGGTCCCACCAGATCGGGGCGGTGGTCGCGAGCCGGTGGTAGAGCGGCAGCTCCGGCGCCGCCCGACTCGCCTGGTACACCTCGGAGAAGCCGCGGTAGCGCAGCTCCGCGGCGGCGGGCAGGACCCGGCGGGTCTCCATCGGAGCATCGGGTCGCGCGTCGGTCCACGCGATCCGGTCCCAGTAGATCTCCATGTTGGTGTGGAGCCGCAGCCGGCGGTCGTCCGGGTCCGGGAACAGGCCATCCAGATCCACGAGCACCGTCTTCCGCTTCCCGGCGGGGAACCCGTGGTCCGGGCGCACGACGGTCCACCCGCCCCGGCCGTCCGGCGCCTCGATGCGCAGCCCCCGGGGACCGGCGTGGTCGCCCTGGGCGATGGCCAGGTTGATGGAGCTGTCGGTAGGGTAGACGAAGCCCGAGGCCGCCAGCACCAGCCCCTGCCGGGGCGCGCCGTCCGGGATCGCCACCTCCACGAAGTGGGGCTCCGCCACGCCCTGGTACGGCCCCCGGTCGAACGTGTCCAGGTACTCGCCATCCAGCGCCGCGACCCGGTCGGTCACGTCGCGGCCTGTGTGGTCCCGGGCCGTCACCGGCCGCAGCGGTCCCGTAGCCACCAGCTCCAATGGCGGCGCGGGGAGCGCGAACCGCTCGTCGACCAGGACTTCCGTGCCCGTCGGCCGGTCGACCACCATCAGCGAGACGTGGTCGAAGAAGTGGGTCTCCCAGAGCTCCGCGGTGATCCGGACGTCGTAGTGACCGTCCCTCGGGACCATGGCGTCTCCGGGGATCCGGATCCAGTCCTCACTGTGGATCACGGCCGGGCCCTGCTGCGCGTTGATCCGGAGCCCCAGCGCCGTACGCCAGAGGAAGTCGGTCGCGAACCGCATCTCGTCGCCGTCCCACGTGAAGACCCAGGGGCACGAGCCCTTCAGCCGCTGCCGCGCCACGGAGCCCGTCTGGCCGGAGACGTTGAACTCGGCCTGCACGGTGCCGTTTGGCCAGACGATCCGGGCCACATCCGCCCGGGGCCAGTCGCCCAGCCCGAAGTGGACGACCGGCGCCCGGATCGGCTGCTTCTGATAGACCAGCCCGGCCCGGACCTCGATCTCGCCCCCGATCCCGAAGGAGTTGATCCGCCGGTCTCCGGCCACGCTCACCGCCTGGGGCCGCACGACCACCGACCCGTACGCGGTGTCGCCCACCGCCGCCAGCCACCAGGCCACGCCACCGGTGTCCACGCCGATGGGGTCCAGGCGCCCGTCCCCGTTCAGGTCGGCGAGATCCGTGACCCGGAGGTCCAGCGGCCGGTGGCCGACGAGCCCCGACTCTGTCCCGAGCCAGAGCTGGCTCCCGGCCGGCGCCGAGGCCAGCACGTCCAGCTGCCCGTTGTTGTCCAGGTCCTCCACGAAGAGCAGCGCCTCCCCGGGGGCCATCGGCGGCTGCTGCGGCCAGACCCCGAGCGGCGCCGGCGCCACGGCCGGGCCGGCGACCGGCTGACGCACGAGCGAGCCGTCCGCCCCGAGCAGGAGCAGCTCGAAGACGGCGTCCTGGTCCAGATCGGCGACAGCCAGCGCCACGTGGTCGGCCCCGGGCCCCGTGATGGACCGCTGGAGGCGCGGGGCCACCGCCCGGCGGTTCTCGTACACGTGGACCCGCCCGGCGGCGTCGAGCACCGCGGCGTCCGGATCCCCGTCCCCGTCCAGGTCGGCCCAGGCGAAGCCGCGGAGCCCCGCGACATCTTCGAGCTCACGGAGCGTCTCGAAGCGCCCGTCCCCGTTGTTCCGCAGCACCACCGGCGGCCCATCCGACGACGCTGCGACCAGGTCCATGTCGCCCTCCAGGTCCAGGTCCGCGGCCCAGACCCCGGTGAACGATCCCCGGACCGGTGGGAGGGCCGTCCCCGTGACATCGACGAAGGCGTCGCCCTCGTTCCGGAACAAGCGCAGACCGTCCGGCCCCGCCACCGCCAGGTCCATCCGGAAGTCGTAGTCGTAATCGACGGGGTGGAGCGCGGCCGGGCGGTCGCCGATCTCCGCCAGGATCGCCCGGACCGAGTCGGCCGACGCGCCCAGCCAGAGCGCGCTGTCCCTACCCGCAGCCATGACCAGGGGCGCACGCTCATGGAGCCACAGCGCCCGCACCCAGCGGGCGGACCCCGGCCCCACACGCAGCGAATCCGCCTCGTATCGGAGCGTCGTGTCCGCCGCGGCCGGGCGCGCGG
>JAWVYT010000313.1:0-3676 GCA_033722595.1 Longimicrobiales bacterium | reverse complement strand
GGGTTGTCGAACGTGGGTGCGCTGGCGCCGCGGAACGGCGTGGCCTCGAACGTCCGGTCCCGCAGGAACGGCTCAGGGAACTTGCCCGTCTGCCCCCACGCCGCCCGGAGCTTCAGGTTCGTCACGAAGTCGATGTCCTGGAGCGGATCCGCCTCGGACAGCAAGTAGGAAGCGCCCAGCTTGGGGTACGTCTCGAACTCGACGTCCTCACCGAAGGTCGAGTTGAAGTCGAAGCGAACGCCCGCGTTCAGGAACAGCTGGTCCCAGAGCCCGACCTGGTCCTCGATGTAGATGCCGCCGTTGAACAGCTCCTGGTTGAACTCGGACGCCGTGATGTCGGCCGCCTCGTCGAAGTCGGGTGCGCCCGGGAGCGCGAACGTGTTCCCGGTCGCCACAATGGTGCTCAGATCCTCTCGGAAGCCCTGGGCGCCCACCGTCAGCGAGTTCTCCAGGATCTCCGTCTCCGGGTAGCTGAGCGTCATGGCGGCGTCCAGGCTCACCGACGAGAACTCCCGGTCGAAGCGGTTCAGCTCACCCGTCACCTCGCCCGGCGTGAAGCCGATGGGCTCGAAGATCCGCTGCTGGCTCTGCCGAAAGTCGACCCCCGCGGTGACCCGCGACGTCAGCAGCTGGGAGATCTGGTAATCGAGCCCCGTGGAGAAGAGGAAGCGGTTGACGTCCTCGTCGATCTCCGGGCTGATGAAGATGTCCAGCGCCTCGCCGAAGTTGTCGGGGGACCGGTCCACACCCGTGAAGAAGAAGACGTCGCCCACCTCGAACGACGTGAGTGGGTCCGCGATGGCGTCGCCGTTGAAGAGGCGGCTGTAGTCCTGACGGGTGTACGTCCCCGAGAAGCTGAGACGGAGCCGGTCCGTCACCGCCGCCTGCATCCCGCCTCTCAGGTTCCACACCTGACTGCCGTTCTTCGGCTGGACGCCCTCGCTGTCCTGGATCCGGGCGCTGACGTCGAACGTCACGTCCGCGCTGCCGCCCGACACGCTGGTGTAGTAGTTCTGGAAATGCCCGACCCGGAAGAAGTTCTCCTTCAGGAAGTCGCCCGGCGCGCCCTGCTCCACGAGGTCGGGGTAGATCAGTCCCGTGTCGAACATGTACTTGAGCTCGGGCGTATCGAGTCCCTGCTCGATGCGGGCGGTGAAGCGGGCGGGGCCCTGCGTGCCCTTCTTCGTGAAGATCTGGATCACGCCCGACGCGGCGTCGGCGCCGTACAGCGTGCTGGCCGCGCCTCCCTTGGTGATCTCCACTCGCTCGATATCGCTGACCAGCAGCTCCGAAAGCGCGGAGCTGTACTCACCACCCGTGTACAGCCCGATCTCGTCGGAGTTGTCGACCTTCACGCCATCCACGTAGATGACCGGCGTCTGGCTCCCGAACACGGAGCTCACGCCCCGGAAGTTGATGGTGCTCCCGGTCCCGGGCTGGGCGGAGGTCGCGCTGATCGTGGCGCCGGCCACCCGACCCCGGATCAGCTCCTCGACCGACTGCACGGGCGCGAGCTCCAGGTCCCGGGCATCGATCACGTCCACCGTGGTGGAGAGCTCCCGTCGCTGCCGGGCCCGCCCCTGGCCGGTGACCACGATCTCGTCGAGGGCGATGGCCGACTGCGCCAGCTCGAAGTTGATGGTGACCGTCTCGCCCGCCCCCACGGTAACGGTGCGGGTGGTGGTCCCGTACCCGATGAGCTCGACTCTCACCCGCTGATCCCCGACCGGCACCTGACGGATCAGGAACCGGCCCTGGGCGGTGGTGAGGGTGCCGAGCCCGGTGCCTACCACCGAGACCTGGGCCCCGGACAGCGGCTGCTGGGTCGACGACTCGATGACCGTGCCCGTGATGGTGCCGGTCTGAGCCGCGGCGGGAAGTGCCCACGCGATCCCTGCCGAGAGTACTGCGCAGGGGACCCATGAGCTTCGAACCAAACGAAGGATGCGCATGCACGACCTCCCTGTCTTGACGGAGCCCCGGAAAGCTGGTCGGCGCCGGCACGCGAAGCGCGCTCACGCTCGGGAGGTAGGGGTCAGCCCGGGATTCTCCGTCCGATGAGATGTACGGACGATGTAGGAGCCCCGAGGGACAAAGTCAAGCGGATGGCCCGACCGGGGCGCTGCCCGCCACCCCGGCCCGGCGAGGTCAGCTCTCCAGCCAGTCCTTTTCGGCCTTGGAGAGTCGCTGACTCCGCGGCGCCAGCAGCCGCACCACCACGTACCCGATCAGGAGGATCGGACCGATGGTGAAGAGGAGGAACTTGGCCAGCCCCAGCGCCAGCCCGAACACGGCCCCGACGAGCGCCAGGGCGAGGGAGATCCCCACCACGGCGATGAGGCCGACGACCAGATAGGTCAGAATGGACGAGATCATGGGTTCACCTCTCTGCGTTCGCGGATCCTAGGGTCCGGCCGAGGACGGCCGGTCCCATCGAACGTTCACCGAGCCGAACGCACCCTCGAGCTCGATGGTCAGGCGGCGGCTCGCCGTCGCCCAGCCGTCGGAATAGTAGGTGCCGTCCCGTCGGTCGAAACCGGTCCGATCGAAGTCCGTGAGGAAAGCGTCCTTCTCGACGCGGACGCCGATGTCCTCGGGGATCACCAGAGTAACGGCGCCCAGGGCCATCGTGATCTCCGCATCGATGTCGCCCGACCACGTACCCCCGAAGTCCAGCGTGAGCTCGCCGACGCCACCCTCGACCTTCAGGGTCCGGCAGCCGGCGTTCCCGAGCCCCCGCACGGTGAAGCCCGCTGCGCCCATCGCCACCTCCATCCGATCGCAGGTACCGGCGTTGGGCTCGGAGAACCGGATCTCGGTGTCGCTCGCCCCGGTCTCCACGTCCAGGCTGGCCATGTGGAGCCCGCCCAGATCGAGGTCCGCCTTTCCGGCACCGAAGTCCAGGTCGAGCTCCAGCGGGACGTCCGGTGAGAGCTGGAGCCGGAGCTCGCCCGCCTCCGTGTTCCGGATGCGCAGGTCGCCGTCGCGACCCTCGATCCCGACCTCGAGCTCGCCGGGCTCGTACTCCGTGACGGGATCGAAGACATTCGAGTCGTACCGCAGGTTCACGCGGTACAGCTCCCCGGGCTCGCCCGGCCGGATCAGCAGCTCGCCGGCGCCGTAGCGCACCCGGACGTCGAGCCGGGTCTCATCGGACCGCTGCCGGAACGACGTGACGTCCCGCCAGTCCTGGGCCGCGACGGCCAGCGGCCCGAGGGCCACGGCCAGTCCCGCGATGATCAGAGGCCGGCTAGGCATCGACGGTCTCCTCCTTCTCTGCGGTCAGGCCTTCCGGCCGGACCGGTCGTGTGCCGGCCCGCGAGATCAGGAAGGCGCCGAATCCGATGGTGAACGCGGCCCACGTGACCATGACGGCCATGAACTTCAGGAGCCCCTCCAGGAACCCGAGCCACGGGCCCGCCATGCTGATGATGTGGGCCGCCAGGAACAGGACCAGGAGCAGCCCGACACCGGTGATCACGTAGTAGTACGAGTTCGCCCGGTTGAACCAGTCGTTCCCGGTGAACCGGCGCTCGGCCAGCGCCTCGCCGGCGCCGTGGGCCACCGCCAGGTACCCGCCCACGGCGGCCAGCACCACGGCGACGGGGAAGAGCGGTGCGAAGACGAGGATCAGCGGGATCCCGACGATGGAGACCGCCAGCGCCAGCAGCCCGAG
>JAWVYT010000312.1:0-3686 GCA_033722595.1 Longimicrobiales bacterium | reverse complement strand
CCGCGCAGCGGAGGGAGCGACTACTCGTCGTTCACGTGCGCCGGTGCCCCTGCGTTCGGGCTGTGGTCCGAGTCCTGGGACTACGGGACCTACACCTGGCACACGAACCTGGATACCCTCGACAAGGTGGCCTTCGACAACGTCCGTCACAACGCCGTCCTCATCGCCATGCTGACCTACATGGCGTCCGAGGACCCGGACTTCGTGGATCGGGACCGGCGCGCCGTACTGCCCACCGATCGCCGCACGGGCGAGCCGATGGAGTGGCCCGCGTGCCGACCGCCGGACCGCAGCTGGGAGGGGTACGGGATCGGGCGGTAGCCCGACGCCGCACAGGGAGCCGGTCGCCGGCGAGCCTGAACGGACCCGGCTCCCGACGCACCGCGCCCGTCGCCGCTAGCCCGCCAGCTCGCACTCCCCGGCGTTGGGGACGAACAGCGGGCGGCCGAACCGCTCGGTGCCGAACGCCCCGATGAGCGCCTGGGCCGCCTCCCCTGTGATCCACCGGGCGAAGTTCCGGGCGGCCTCCGGGTGCGACGCCCCGGCCACGGGGATCACGCCGTACTGGTTGAACAGCCGCGGGTCGCCCTCGACGAGCACGTCCAGCTCGAGGCCGTCCCGCTGGGCCACGTACGTCGCCCGGTCGCTCAGCGTGTACGCCCGCTGCTCCGCGGCCATCCGGAGCGACTCGGCCATCCCCTGGCCGACCTCCATGTACCATCCGCCCGACGGCTCCACACCGGCCGCCGACCACAGCGCCTGCTCCTTCCGGTGCGTGCCGCTGTCGTCGCCCCGCGAGACGAACTCCACGGCAGCGTCCCTCGACCCCTCCGCGGACGCAGCGATCCGCGACAGCGCCGCCGGCGCGCCGTCCAGGCCCCGGATCCCGGCGGGGTCCGACGGCGGGCCCACGATCACGAAGTCGTTGTACATCACCTCGCACCGCGCCGTCCCGTGACCGGCCGCCACGAACGCTGACTCCGCCGCGGGCGCGTGGACTAGGAGCACGTCGGCGTCCTTGCGACGGCCCAGCACCAGCGCCTGACCGGTGCCGACCGCCGTCACGTGTACGTCGTAGCCCGGATGCGCCTCCGCGAACGCCGGGAGGAGCACGTCGAACAGGCCCGAGTCCTCGGTCGATGTCGTGGACGCGATCAACAGCTCCACCGGCTCCGAGCATCCGGCCGCCACGACGGCGATCAGCACCAGCCTCAGCACACGCATCCGGCCCTCACCTTTCCGTCCGTTCCCCAACGGCTTCGCCGCCGCACTCCGACCGCCCGGTCCCAATCTGCGGACGACGGGTGCCGACCGCGAGCCCGCGCTCGTGGGAGTTTCCCCCACGAGGAGCCGCAGGACTTTCCTGATTGTCGCCGGACGCCCGCGGCGGAACATTGAGAACGAGTCTCAAACACACTCCGACGAAGCCACGGAGCAGGGGATGACGGTTCTGACGAAGAAGGCGGGCGGGCGCCACGGGGAAGTCCCGTCGAGCGCCCGCGTGGGTCCCGGCTACGGGAGCCCGGGCCGGCCGGAGCCGCCGGCGGACGCCGATCTCAAGGTGGCGCTGGTGGGCGCGCCGAACGTGGGCAAGAGCACGCTGTTCAACAAGCTCACGGGCGCGTACGTGACGGTCTCGAACTACCCGGGCACGTCGGTGGGCGTGGACCGGGGCCACGGCGAGCTGGGCGACCGTGCGGTGGAGTTCATCGACACGCCGGGCATGTACTCGCTGCTCCCGACGACGGAGGAGGAGCGGGTGGCGCGTCGGATCGTGCTGGAGGGTGCGGCCGACGTGGTGGTGCAGGTGGCGGACGCCAAGAGCCTGGAGCGCGCGCTGCCGCTGACGCTGCAGCTGCTGGAGGTCGGGCGTCCGCTGGTCCTGGCGGTGAACATGATGGACGAGGCGGAGGCGCTGGGCCTCGAGATCGATGTCGCGCTGCTGGAGGAGCGGCTCGGCATCGCTGTCGTACCGGTGGTAGCGGTGAAGGGGCAGGGGCTGGACGCGCTGGCGGTGGCGGTGGAGCGGGAGGTCGCATCGCCGCCGCCGGTCCGCCCCGTGTATTCCAACGGCGTCGGGGAGGCCATCGACCGGGTGCGGGGCCGTCTCCAGGGCGCCTATCCCGTGGACCCGACGGTTTTCGCATCGCTGCTGATCCAGGGCGACGCGGAGGCGGCCGAGTGGGTCGCGACGGCGGAGCCCGATGAGGGCGATGCGGCGGTCTCGGAGGTGGAGTCGGCCACGTCGGAGTTCGCGGACACGGCGATCTACCGGGTGGCGTACGAGCGGCACCGGGCGTCGGAGAAGGCGCTGGAGGGTGCGGTCCGGGGCGGGGACGAGGAGGCCGAGTCGCGCTCGTTCCGCACGTGGCTGGGCTCGGCGCTGGCCCGGCCGCTGATCGGGATCCCGTTCCTGCTGGTGGTGCTGTACCTCGGGCTCTTCAAGTTCGTGGGCGAGTTCGGCTCGGGGACGGTGGTGGACTGGCTCGAGACCACGGTGTTCGAGAACGGGCTGAACCCGATCTTCCAGAGCGCGTTCGAGACGATCATCCCGTGGCCGTGGCTGCAGGGGCTGTTCGTGGGCGAGTACGGGCTGCTGACGCTCGGGGTCCGCTACGCCGTGGCGATCATCCTGCCGATCGTGGGGACGTTCTTCCTCTTCTTCAGCATCCTGGAGGACAGCGGGTACTTCCCCCGGCTGGCGCTGCTCGTGGACCGGCTGTTCAAGAAGATCGGGCTGAGCGGGCGGGCGGTGATCCCGATGGTGCTGGGCTTCGCGTGCGACACCATGGCCACCATGGTGACGCGGACGCTGGAGACGAACCGGGAGCGGGTCCTGGCGACGCTGCTCCTGGCGCTCGCGATCCCGTGCTCGGCCCAGCTCGGCGTGATCCTCGCGATCCTGTCGGGCAGCGGTGCGGCGCTGGCGGTGCTGGTGGGCGTGATCGCGGGCGTGTTCCTGCTCGTGGGTTGGATCGGCTCGAAGGTCCTGCCGGGCGACGCGCCGACGTTCCACATGGAGCTGCCGCCGATGCGGATGCCCACCTTCGGGAACGTGATGACCAAGACCACGTCCCGGATGCAGTGGTACTTCATGGAGGTGCTGCCGCTGTTCCTGCTGGCCAGCGTGCTGCTGTGGGCCGGCGACCTGACGGGGATCCTCGAGGTGGTCCTGGCGGGGATGACCCCGATCGTCGGCGTGCTCGGGCTGCCCGCGGAGACGGCCGAGGCGTTCCTCTTCGGCTTCTTCCGCCGCGACTACGGCGCGGCCGGGCTCTTCGACCTGAACCAGGAAGGGCTCCTGAGCGTACGCCAGCTGACGGTGGCCGCCGTGACGCTGACGCTCTTCGTCCCGTGCGTGGCCCAGTTCCTCATGATGCTCAAGGAGCGGGGCGTGAAGACCGCCATGGCGATCTTCCTCTTCACCGTGCCGTTTGCCTTCGGCGTCGGCGCGCTGCTGAACCAGGTGCTCCGGGGGTTCGGATGGTAGAGCTCAGGGAAGGGTCGGCGCTCCTGCACCTGGTGCGGAGCGGGCCGACGTCGGATAGCGCAGGCTCGGGGCCCGAGTCGCGGGACACGGGGCGCGGGGCACAGCAGTCGAGGCGCCCGGGTCCCCGGGCCACCTCCGGTCGCAGCGCCGGCCGGGAAGCCGGACGCGGCCCCGTTCAGCCGGCTTCGGGCGCGGG
>JAWVYT010000311.1:0-3688 GCA_033722595.1 Longimicrobiales bacterium | reverse complement strand
TCTCCCCATGCGCACCACGGTCCCAGCCCCGGACCGTCTCCAGTCCGGTAGCGTAGACGACCTCGAGCCAGTCCCCCGTTCGGTACGCCATCACCCGACGAAGATGCGCGGCTCATACCCCGGCGACAACAGACGACCTCCCCCGACAGCGTCGGTGCACCCTGCCAGGCGCGCGGGTAATCCGCAGTGGCCCGGTGCAGCAGCTGCGCGCCGATGGCTGTATGGATTCCGAACAGTGTGCAGATTTCCTACAGTGTTCGTCCCCTCACCCCCGGAGCGGCCCTCCCGGAGCGGGCACCCTGGGCCATAGCGTACGGATATCAGACAGTCCCGGGTCTGCCGGGCCCACTGCCGCAGGCATCATAAACCATTGTCATACAGTGATTTGTGGTACTTAAAGCAATGCGGCACGACTGTCGCACGTGTCCGGGGTGCGGAGCAGCAGGTCGGCGCAGCGGAGAGGAGTCATGGGATCCAGGGTGTGGAACGACGGGCGACGCGGGGTGCCGGGCCCGGTCTACGCGAGAGCGGGTGGGGGGCCTGCACGGGAGGCCGGCCGGCGTGGGGATCGCTCGGGTGCTGCTGCCGGGCTCGGTCTCGTCGTGGCCGCGGCCGTGCTCCTGCTGGCCGGACCGGCCGAAGCGCAGCGTGCCGCCGGGGTCGGCGCATTCGTCGAGGTCCCGGCGGTCGCCCAGCTGGACGTGCAGCCGGTGGCGGTGTCGGGTGGGGAGACGGGCGAGCGTTCGGGGCTGCTTCGGATCCGTGTCCGGGCGAACCACACGTGGAAGCTCATGGTGACGGCGGTCCCCGGCGCGGGTGTGGTGGAGGTCCGCTCGAGCGGCACGGGGCACGCGGCGACGCATCGTCTCCAGCCTGGCTCCGAGACCTCCATCGCGGCCGGTGGCAGGGGCTCGTTCGTGCTCGAGGTTGAGTATCGCTGGGACTCCGGGGCGCGGGCTACGGAGCTCCCCTTCACGTACACCCTGGCGTCCGGCTAGCCGGACGTCGGTCGCGGCCGGTGGGGGGTGAGGGTCGGGACCGGCCGGGGGTGCGACGCGCCTGCTCAGGTCGTGCGACAGCCGGGTGTCTAGCGATCGGTCCCGCCGTCGCTGTCGAAGAACTGGAAGCCTCCATCATCCCCGCCCATCCGGATCGTCCTGCGGCGGAGCGGGACGGGCAGGGTGTGGTGGGCCTCGGACCCCGGCTCCAGCTCGATCTCCATCAGGATCCTGGGCTCGCCGGGCCGGGGCGTCGCGGAGGCCGGACGGGCGGTGACGTCGTACCGCCCCGGCAGGAGACCGGTGATCCGCGCGGTCCCCGTGGAGTCCGCGGCGACGGTCCGCTGTCGTCCGTGCTCGTCGGTGAGGGTGACGATGGCGCCGGCGCCGGGCCCCTCGGCCGCGTCGCGTCGTCCGTCTTCATCGCGATCGATGAAGAGGTGCAGCTGCAGGGTCGCGGTCCGGAGCACGGGGATCGCCGCGTCCCCCCGAGCCGGCAGCACGGCCGCGGGTGACACGATGTACCCTGCGGGCAGGTCGGCGGAGCTCAGACGCAGCCGGGCGCCGCTGGCGTCACGGAACTCGAAGCGTCCCTCGTCGTCGGTGGTGGTCTCCAGGTGTCCGAGGGAGACGGTCACGTCCGGTATACCCTGCTCGCCCGGGTCCCGGGTCCCGTTGTCGTTGGCGTCGTCATAGACGATGCCGTGGAGGTCGGGGTGACGGGCGAGGGGCAGGGGGAGGTTTAGCCGACGGCTCACGCCGAGGGAGAGTGTCCAGTCGCCGGCGCCGACCGTGGGGCGGGCCGACGCGCCGATGTGGACGGTCAGGTTCCGTCGGGCCCTGATCTCGGTGCTGGACCAGAAGGACGCGCCGGCTGCCGCGTCGGACAGGGGCGTGCTCAGGCCACCGGTCACGTGGACCGGTCCCATCTCGATGGCCCCGCCGGCGTTCAGGTTCGTGGTCACGACGCTGCCCGGGCGGCGCGTGTGGACGAGTCGGAGCCAGCCCCACCGTCCGGCCCCGTACCAGCGCACGCTGCCGCCGAGCGCCTGGTAGCCGCCGGTGGCGCCCAGCTCCGTGGACCGTCCCGCCTGCAGGTCGGACTGCAGGCTCAGGGAACCGCGGGTCCAGGTCGCCTCGGTCCGGACCGTGGCTCGTGCGAAGCTGAAGGAGTCCGCTGCGGTCCGGGTCGCGCGATCGGACAGCAGGCCCCCGAGCTGCAGCTGCCACCGCCCCTTCCGGGTCCGGATCCCCACGTTGGCGGAGGAAGACCGGGTCCGGGACGCGTTGCCCAGCAGGTTCTGGTCGGTTCGGTAGCCCCAGGCCACGAAGTGGACATCGGGCCTCACCGCGGCCGAGAACGAGCCCGACAGCTGGTTCCCGAGCCCGCCGGGGCCGGCGGCGGCGTCCGGGACCCTGCGGACGCGGAGCCGGCCGCTCATGGACTCGCCGGACAGCAGATAGCGGAGGTCGACGGCCGGCCCGGTGCGGACGAGGCTGTCGGCCGCGACGAACCGGACGATGCTCGTCTCCACGATGCCCTCGTGGCGGCCGCGACGCCCGCTCCAGCGGGCCCCCGCCCCCGTGGTGCGGGTCTCCACCAGCCCGCTGCGCTCGGGGTGGCGGATGTCGCCGACGAGAGCGTCGAGCCGCCCGTAGTCGGTCTCCAGCCCGATCTCGCCGTGCAGCATGTGGCCGCCGGTCATCTGCCCCCCGAACCCCGTCGGCGCGGCGGCCAGCGCCTCGACGGACAGCGGCCCGCGCGGGTCCCAGCTCGAGCGTATGCCGCGGCCCTGTCGGAGGGAGCCGCTGAGGGTGGTCTCCGGGTCGTAGACATCCCCGGCCACGACGACCAGGTCGGGTCGGGTGAGGGAGGCCCGGAGCCGGGCGCCCGCCACCTGCCGCTGGAGCGCGGGGTCCACGAGGTCGGGGTCCGCGTGACGCAGGTCCACGCGCACCTCCGTCTCGGGCCCGACCTTCCCGCCCCCGGTCACGGCCAGCACCGGCCCCGCGTCGCCCTGGAGCTGCTGCCCGACGAAGACCGAGCCCGGGACCCGCGCCAGGTCGCCGAGCCAGCCTTCGGGCGAGACGACGAGCGCGTCCAGGGTACGGGTCTCCTGGCCCGCCACGGTCCGGGCATCCACCAGCAGGAGCTCCCGTTCTCCCGGCACGACGGAGACAGGGGAGGCGACCCGGATCGCGCCACCCACGCTGTCGCCGGGCTCCAGGACCAGCCGGGGCGAGTCGAGGAGCGTCCACCCCTCACCGGCCCGGATCGTCACGTAGAGCGTGTCGGTCAGGTTGCCGCGGTTGTGGGCCCGGAACGGCACACCCGCTACCGCGTCTGGCGCCACCGTGATCTCCTCCGCGTCCAGCGCGAAGGTCACCTCGCGCCGCTCCCGGACACGGATCGCCACCTCCCGGCGCAGGGGGGGCCGGCCCTCGATCTCCACGGCGACGTGCCCGGCCACGACCCGTCCCGCCGCGAGCTGCCGGGGTGTCGCGAACGTGATCGGAAGCACGAGCACGCCGTCGACCCGGCCCACGGTGCCCTCGAGGGGGATGAACGGCTGGTACCCGTCCTGGAGCTCCAGCCGGTACACGGCCTGACCGGAGTCGGGGGCGGGCAGCTGCAGCACTACGGTGGCGACGTCGCCGGCGTCGACGGACGGGACCGTCGGTGTGCTCGG
>JAWVYT010000310.1:0-3691 GCA_033722595.1 Longimicrobiales bacterium | reverse complement strand
CCCAGACCGGCCCCATGGCGTTGGCGATGGCCTTCCGCTGGGCGGCCTTCCGGGGCCCCGCGGCCAGGGCGTCCCAGATCCCGCCGCCGAAGTCGGCGCCGCCCAGGACGCCGTAGACCACCACGGCCAGGAGCATCAGCGCGCCGACGCCGAGCTCAGGCAGCGGACGCCTCCGGGGTGATGGCGCGGGCGCCGCCGCTGCGTCGGGCGAGCTCGCAGAGGAGGAAGACCAGCGCGGCGCCCAGCGCCAGGTACAGGACGAAGAAGCCGAGGAGCGTGAGCGGGACCTCCTGGACGGGGGTCACGCCGTGCTCCGTGCGCATGACGTCGTAGATGATCCACGGCTGCCGGCCCACCTCGGTGACGATCCAGCCGGCCTCCAGCGCCAGGAATCCGAAGGGCGAGGCGATGAGGATGGTGCGGAGCAGCCGGCGCCGGTAGGGAAGCGAGTCGGGTCGTCGCCAGCGGACCCACCAGAACCAGAGCGCCACGGCGATCATGGCGAACCCGAGGCCCACCATGACCTGGAAGGCCAGGTGGGTGATGAGCACGTTCGGCCGCTCGTCCTCCGGGAACGCGTCGAGGCCGATGACCTCGGCGTTCGGGTCGTGGTGGGCCAGGAGGCTGAGCCCGTACGGGATCTCGAGGCCCAGGATCACCTCGCCGTCGCCGGTGGGGATGCCGCCGATGGTCAGCGGGGCGCCGGCCTCCGTCTCGTAGTGGGCCTCGGCGGCGGCGAGCTTCGCCGGCTGATGCTCCGCGATGAACCGGGCGCTGATGTCGCCGGAGATCGGTTGCAGGAGCGCGGTGACGCCGCCCAGCGCCAGCGCCAGCGTGAGCCCCGCCCGGTGGTAGGCGTCCGTGCGGCCCTTGAGGATCCCGAGGGCGTAGACGCCGGCGGTGGCGAAGCCCGTGGCGATGTAGCAGGAGAGCGAGGAATGGAGCGCCATCTGGAACCACGCGGGGCTCCGGAACACGGCGAGCGCGTCGGTGATGGCCAGCGGCCCCGTGGCCGCCGGATCGGTGATCTCCAGCCCCGGCGCGGTGAGCCCCTCGATCCCCGTCGGCGTCTGCATCCACGCGTTGGCGGCCACCACCAGGATCCCGGACAGCAGGCCGCTCAGCGCTACGGGGATCCCGGTCAGCCAGTGGGCCCGGGGCGAGAGCCGGTCCCAGCCGTAGAGGTAGAGGCCCAGGAAGATGGCCTCGATGAAGAACGCGTAGCCCTCGAGGGCGAACGCCGGGCCGAGGACGCCACCGGCCACCTCCATGAACCGGGGCCACAGCAGCCCGAGCTCGAAGGAGAGGGCCGTACCGGAGACCGCGCCGACGGCGAAGGTCAGCGCGGTGGCCTTCGCCCACGTCCGGGCCAGGTCGCGGTAGTGCTCCCGCCCGGTCCGGAGCCAGAGCCCTTCGGCGATGACCATGAGGAGCGGGAGCCCGATCCCCAGGGCGGCGAACACCATGTGGAACGCCAGCGAGACCTCCATCTGGACCCGCGCGGCGAGAAGAGCATCCATGGCCGTCTCTGTTCGTTCCGTAAGCCGGGGGGATGATACCACGGAAGGGGGGAGGATGCACGAGAGTGCAAGAGTGCAAGAGTGCAAGAGTGCAAGAGTGCAAGAGTGCAAGAGTGCAAGATGGAGGTGGCGCCGGACATGGATCGCGGCCCTTCTTGCATCCTGCCCTCTTGAATCTTGCATCTTCCACCGGGGTACGAGCGTTGGCCCGGGCGGCGGGCGGGAGTACGTTGACGACACGGCACGGCACTCAGCGGCAGAGGCGATGAGCGGAGCGAACCCGATAGAGCGGCGGAAGACCGTCACGGTGGACGTGGGCGGGGTGAAGGTCGGGAGCGACCATCCCATCGTGGTCCAGTCCATGACCAACACGGACACGGCGGACCCGGAGGCCACGGCGGAGCAGGTGGCGCTGCTGCACGGTGCGGGAAGCGAGATCGTCCGGATCACCGTGAACACCGACGAGGCGGCGCAGGCGGTGCCGGGGATCGTGGAGCGGCTGCGCGACGTCGGGATCGATGTGCCCATCGTGGGCGACTTCCACTACAACGGGCACCTGCTGCTGCCGAAGTACCCGGCGATGGCACGGGCACTGGCGAAGTACCGGATCAACCCGGGCAACGTGGGGGCGAAGCGTCGGGACGAGCACTTCCAGCAGATCGTGGAAGTCGCCATCGAGCACGACAGGCCCGTTCGGATCGGCGTGAACTGGGGTAGCCTCGACCAGCGGCTCCTGACGGAGATGATGGATGAGAACGCCCGGAAGGCGGAGCCCGACGACGCCCGGACGGTGATGATCGAGGCCATGATCGAGAGCGCGCTCCGGTCCGCCGTTCTGGCGGAGGAGACGGGACTCGGCCACGACCGGATCGTCATCAGCGCGAAGGTCAGCGGGGTCCAGGACCTGGTGGAGGTCTACACGAAGCTGGCGGCGAGGTGCGACTACCCGCTGCACCTGGGCCTCACGGAGGCGGGCATGGGGACGAAGGGCGTCGTCGCGACGACGGCCGGACTCAGCATCGTCCTGCAGCAGGGGATCGGGGACACGATCCGGGTCTCGCTTACGCCGCGGCCGGGCGGCGACCGGGCCGAGGAAGTTCGGGTGGCGCAGCAGATCCTCCAGTCCATGGGGATCCGGAGCTTCACGCCCCAGGTGACGTCGTGCCCCGGCTGCGGCCGGACCACGAGCACGTTCTTCCAGAAGATGGCCGAGGACATCCAGGCGTACACCCGGGACCGGATGACGGAGTGGCGGATGAAGTACCCCGGGGTGGAGGAGCTCAAGCTGGCGGTCATGGGGTGCGTGGTGAACGGCCCGGGCGAGTCGAAGCACGCGGATATCGGGATCAGCCTGCCGGGCACGTTCGAGGAGCCCAAGGCGCCGGTCTACGTGGACGGCGAGCTCTACACTACGCTGAAGGGCGACGGGCTGGTGGAGGAGTTCAAGCGGATCCTGGACGAGTACGTGGAGCGGCGGTGGGGCCAGGCGGTGGCCACGGCCGCGGACTGACGCAGGCGAGCTGTCTGTTCCGAGAGGAGGCGGACCATGACCGATGAATGGATGATCGTGCTGGTGACCTTCTTCGTGATCGGGATCCCGGTCATGGGGCTCACGGCGAGGCTGGCCATCAAGCCGCTGGTGGAGTCCATCATCCGGGTCCGGGAGGCGTTCCTGCAGGAGGGCCGGGACGAGGCCGTGAGCGCCCGTGACGTGGAACGCCTCGAGGCGGAGGTCCGCGAGTTGCGGGAGCAGGTCCATCGACTGACGGAGGCGGCGGAGTTCGACCGCAAGCTCCTGAGCTCCGACTAGCGGAGCGGCCGCCCGGCGCGCACCGAGGCACCGATGGACGACATCCGAACCGTGAACCCGGACCCACCCGGACCCCCGACCCGGGGCCGTGGCGCTGTGGCGGCGTCGATCCTGGCGGCGCTGCTCCTCGGTGGTTACTTCGCCGCTTCGCCGGCGCTGGAAGGGGCCATGCGCGCAGAGTTCGTCGTGAACGCCGTGGTCCTGGTCCTCGTCTTCTGGTTCCCGGCGATGCGGGTGAGCCGGCCGGCGGACGTGGTGAAAGCGTGGAAGTCGCTGCTTCCGTGGCTCCTGGCCTGGACGCTGGTCTGGGACCTGGCGACGTCCGGGATCGTCGGCGATCGGGCGCTGCTGGAGGAGTGGT
>JAWVYT010000309.1:0-3726 GCA_033722595.1 Longimicrobiales bacterium | reverse complement strand
GATGCCCATGATCTCGGGATCCACACCGGCCACGCCCCAGGCGACGAGCCGCGCCAGGGGCTTCAGACCCTTCCGCTCGGCCCAGTCGGCGCCGGCGATCACGACGGCCGCTGCACCATCGCCGATGCCGCTGGCGTTCCCGGCCGTCACCAGACCGTCCTTCTTGAAGTACGGCCGCAGCTGCGAAAGCTTCTCCAGCGTCGTGTCCGGCCGCATGTGCTCGTCCTCACGGAGCTCCCGTTCGCCTTTCCGGGTCTCGATCGTCATGGGGACGACCTCAGCGTCGAACCGGCCCTCGTCCCAGGCGCGCTTCGCCCGCTGCTGCGACTCGTACGCGATCCGGTCGGCCTCCTCCCGGTCCACGTCGTAGCGCTCCGCCAGGACCTCGGCCGTCTGCGCCATGGACAGATTGCACTGCGTGTCGGTCAGCGCCTGCCAGAGCGAGTCCTCGAAGTAGTCGCCGGCCTGGCCGAGGCGAAGGTCGCCCCAGCGGGCCCCGCGGACCACGTGCGGCGCCTGGCTCATGGACTCCGCGCCGCCCGCCAGGCAGACCTCGGCCTGCCCCAGCAGGATCTCCTGCGCCGCGCTCACGATGGCCTGGAACCCGGAGCCGCAGAGCCGGTTGATGGTCAGCGCCGGCACCTCCTCGGGCAGCCCCGCCTGGAGGCCCACGTGACGGGCCAGGTAGATGGCGTCCGCCGACGTCTGCTGGGCGTTGCCGAAGACGACGTGCCCGATCTCGGCCGGATCGACGCCCGCCTCCTCCAGCGCGGATCGGGAGGCCACCGCGCCGAGCTCGGTGGCCGTGTGGTCCTTCAGTGTGCCGCCGAACGTGCCGAACGGGGTCCGGCGGCCGGAAAGGAAGACGATCCCGGTATCCTGGCCCTGAGTTCCCATGGGTCTCCTGTCTCTCGAGTACGCGTGCAAGAGGATAAACGTAACCCGAGAGGAGGGCCGAAGACTAGAAACGCCGCCAGCCGCTCAGCCCCGGAGGTGCTTCACGAGCCAGTCGCCGACGGCCGCGGTGCCCAGCGCCCCGCCGAGGTCGGGCGTAGTGGCGTCGGCCGCGAGGGCCGCGACCACGCCGGCCTCGGCACGGTCGGCCGCGGCGTCGTGGCCCAGGTAGCGCAGCATGAGGGCCGCAGTGAGGACGGCGGCGAACGGGTTCGCCGTGTCGGTCCCGGCCAGGTCCGGCGCGGAGCCGTGGACCGGCTCGAAGAGGCCGACCCGGCCGGGGTGCAGGTTCGCCGACGGCGCCATCCCAAGGCCGCCCACGAGCCCGGCCGCCAGATCGCTGAGGATGTCGCCGAAGAGGTTCGAGGTCACGATCACCTGATATCGCTCCGGGCGGAGAACCAGGTCCATGGCCAGGGCGTCGACGTACACGGCGCTGCGCTCCACCTCCGGGAACTCGGCGCCGACCTGCTCGAACACCTTGCGCCAGAGCTGACCGGCGTGGCGCATGGCGTTGGCCTTGTCCGCCAGCGTAATCCGCAGCTGTCGCTCCCGGGCGTGCTCGAAGGCCGCCCGGACGATCCGCTCGACGCCGACGCGGGTGCTCACGTCCTCTTCGATGGCGACCTCGTGCGGCGTGTCGGGCCGGAGCACACCGCCCATCCCCACGTAGCTCCCCTCGGTGTTCTCCCGGAAGATCACCAGGTCCAGCGCCTCCGGGTCCGCGCCCCGCAGCGGGGAGTCGCCGGCCCGCAGGAGCCGGATCGGGCGGAGGTTCACGTACAGGTCCAGTCGGAGGCGGAGGCCCAGGAGGATGTCCCGGGCGTGCTCGTTGCCGGGCACCCGCGGGTCGCCCAGGGCGCCGAGGAAGAGAGCGTCGTAGTCGGAGCCGAGCTCGGCCACCTCCTCATCGGTGATGGTCACCCCGGTCTCCAGGTACCGGTCGGCCCCCAGATCCCAGTCGACCAGCTCGAGACCCAGCTCGTGCGCCTCGTCCAGCGCACGGAGCACACGGACGGCCTGCGCCGTCACCTCCGTCCCGATCCCGTCGCCCGGGATGATCGCGATCCTGGCCATTGGGCTCCCCGTGAAAAGAACGCGCCGGAACACCCGTTGGGGCGCCCCGGCGCGTGTCCAGGCGGTCAGCCGGTCCTGTACGTCAGAGCGTGAGGATGTACGCGGCCAGCGCGTCCACCTGAGCGTCCGACAGGTTCGCACCGCCCATGGGCGGCATCGGCCCGGGGTGCTCCACCGGCTGCGGCACGCCCGACTTGATCAACGCCACGATCTCGTCGTAGTTGGGGCCGGAGATGTTGATCCACTGGTCATCGGTCAGATCCGGCGCCAGCTGCGTGCCCGTGGCGTTCGGATTGTGGCACGCGTGGCAGCCGCCCTGCCCGCTGAAGAGCTGACGGCCCTGCGTCACCATCTCCATGGTCACACCCTCGGGCAGCTCCACGTCCTGCGCCATCGTCTCGCTCTCGGCTCCGGCCGCTTCGGCCTGCTCGGCCATCCCGGTCTCGCTCGCGGCCTGGTCACCGCCACCACACGCCACGGCGAACGCCGTGAGTCCGGCCACTGCCATGGCCTGCCAGTTCCTGCTCAGCATCATCGCTGCTCCTCTTTCGCTTCCCTGATCCCGGCCGGTCTCGGTCCCGGTCCGGTCGTGCGTGTCGTCTCTGGAATCGCCCGCGAACATTGACACGGGCCCGGAGGCCCGTCAACCTGCGGGTCGCCGGCAGATCACCGCAAGCCGCGGGCCGTCGGCGAGGCTAGCCGGCCAGCTCGTGGCCGCAGCTGATGCAGTACTGCCAGTCGCGCTCGAGCACGGCATCGCAGCGCGGACAGGGGCGCAGCCTCTGGTCCCCCCCGCACCGGGGGCAGAACCGGATCCGGCGCCCGGCCGGGAGCGCCCCCTCACAGAACGCGCAGACCCGCTCTCCGACGTCCGGCGAGTCGGCCGGGTCCGTGTCGATCGAGCGGTGCAGCCGCACGGGCGCCCGCTCGGCGGCCGCGCCGCCGTGGGTCACCGGCCCGTCCGCTTCGGCGGCGATCCGGAGATCCCTGTCGCCCGAGCGGGCGGCACCGGGCGCACCGGAAAGGGCGGGTCCGACCTCGGCCGTCCCGCCCCCGTCGTCCTCGGCATCGGGTCGGGTCAGCTCCTCCGGTCGCTCGAGTCGGACGTTGTACGCCGAGAACTTGCGGAACAGCCCCACCTGCGGGAACGGCGCGTCCACCTCTTCGCGGAGCTCCGCCCTCGCGTGCTCCGGCTCCAGGCGCAGCAGGCCACGCTCCCCGGCCAGGAGGCGAAGCATGGCGTGCTCGTAGTCGGCGTTGAGCTCTACGCCGAGGCGACCCCGCACAGCCCGGTAGGGAACCAGGTCCTCGTACAGCTGCCCGACCTTGACCGGCCGGTCCGGGGGGTGCCCGCGGCGCCGCAGCTCCTCCATGAGGGCGCGGTACAGGCGGACGACCACCTCGTCGGTCACGGTCGCGTCAGTGCTCGATGGTGAGGAGCCCCGCCCGTGCGTGGGCGAGGAGGAACCCCTCGGCGTCGTCGGCGGGGACGCCCCCACCGATCCGAACGCGGACGGTCTCGGCCGACCGCCTCATGAACTGGTCCAGGCTCTCGCCGGCCCGGCCGGCCTCGTCCCGGAGCTGCCGGACGATATCCAGCCACGAGCCTTCCAGCACCGTCCCGTCGGGCAGGCGGACCCGGTGGCGCTCGCCGGCGGGCTCCGGAGCCCGGTCCGGTGGGGTCCATTCCGCGGG
>JAWVYT010000308.1:0-3730 GCA_033722595.1 Longimicrobiales bacterium | reverse complement strand
CCCGGACTCCTCGATCTCGTCCCAGCGATCGCGCAGCTTCCCGAGCTGCCGGTTGCACCAGCTTCACCAGCTGCCACGGTAGAAGATCAGGATGACCGGTCCGCCCAGCAGGTCCTCCAGCGCGACGGTGTCGCCCTCCACTTCGGGCAGCTCGAACCCCGGCGCCTTACGGCCCGGCTCCAGTCCCTGGTCCAGCGGCATCGATCACTCCATCCGTTCGGTTCCGATGTCGTCCGTCCACGGTGCAAGAGCCACGCCCGGGTCGGCGGGTCCGCCGGACTCCGGCACGGAGTCGGGACGGGGATCGGTCGCAGGACCGCCTGCGGTGCCCGCCTCCCGGACGCTGGCTGGCGCAGCGGCTGGCGACACGGCCGGGAGGCCCGTAGCATCCCATCGTCCGTTGGCCGCTTCATCCCAGGAGGAACTCGCATGTCCGCCTCGCCCATCGTCCGGAGCATCACCGGAGCCGTCGCCGCCCTGGCCCTGCTCCTCGCCGCCGCACCCGATCTGTCGGCCCAGGGCCGGCCGAACCGGCCGGTGCTCCACGGCTCCCACTGGGTCGCCATCACAGGGAAGCCGCTGGGCGCGACCGCGGGGGCGAAGATCTTCGACCGCGGCGGGAACGCGGTGGACGCGGCGTGCGCGATGCTGGCCGCCACCGCCACCATGTGGGACGTGCTGTCGTGGGGCGGCGAGACCCAGGCGCTGATCCACAACCCGAACACCGGCGAGGTCATCGGGATCAACGCGCTGGGCGTGGCACCGGCCGGAGCCACCGCCGAGCACTACAGGAGCCAGGGGTACGAGTACCCGCCCCAGTACGGTCCACTGGCCGCCGTGACGCCGGGTACGCCCGGCGGCCTGATGGTCATGCTCGCCGAGTTCGGGACGCTGTCCCTGGCGGACGTCCTGGCGCCGGCCATCCAGATGGCCGAAGAGGGCTATCCCATGGAAGCCGGCACCGCCTGGCGGATCGAGCGGAACAAGGACCGGATCAAGGAGTGGCGCTACTCCCGCGATCTGTTCCTGCCCCACGAGGGCGAGGAGTGGGAGGCACCCCGGCCGGGCGAGATCTTCCGGCAGCCCGACCTGGCCGCCACGCTGCAGCAGCTGGTCGAGGCCGAGGCGAGCGCGCTGGCCGAGGGCGCGTCCCGGGAGGAGGCCATCATGGCCGCGTACGACCGGTTCTACCGCGGCGACATCGCGGAAGAGTTCGTCCGGGGCGCCAACGAGGAGGGCGGCCTCTTCGAGACGGCCGACCTGGCCGACTGGCAGGTCTACCTGGAGGACCCGGTCCGGACCCGCTACCGGGGCTACGACGTCTACAAGCTCACCACCTGGGTCCAGGGCCCGGTCATGCTCCAGATGCTGAACATGCTCGAGCCCTTCGACCTCCAGGCCATGGGCTACAACAGCGCCCGCTACATCCACACGCTGTACCAGGTCATGAACCACGCGTTCGCCGACCGCGACTTCTACTACGGCGACCCGTACTTCCCGCCCGATGAGCCGGTGCAGGGCCTCCTGTCCAAGGAGTACGCCCGGGACCGGGCCGCCGGGATCGATCACGAGCGGAACGACCCGGACGTCAAGCCCGGCGACCCGTACCGCTACCAGGACGGCGACAACCCGTTCCTCGACTACCTGGAGCGGTGGCACACCACCGGGATCGAGGGAGAGGGCGACGTTTTGCCGGAGCACGACCGGCAGGGCATGCAGCCCGCCACCGGGACCGACGTCGCCGCGATCCCGGGCGAGGAGCCGCTCCTCCCCTTCGAGCGGTCGTACTGGACGGGCACCACCAGCATCCAGGCCGCCGACGCCGAGGGATGGGTCGTCAGCATCACCCCCAGTGGCGGCTGGGTCCCGGCCGTCATCGCCGGCCGCACCGGCATCGGGATGAGCCAGCGGGCCCAGAGCTTCGTCCTCGACCCGGCCGAGAACCCCTACAACGTCATCGAGCCCGGGAAGCGGCCGCGGGCCACGCTCACGCCAGGGATGGCGCTCCTCGACGGCGAGCCGGCTCTGTCGTTCGCCGTCCAGGGCGGCGACACGCAGGACCAGAACCTGCTCCAGTTCTTCCTCAACGTCGTGGAGTTCGGGATGAACGTGCAGGAGGCCGTGGAGGCCGCCAACTTCAACAGCTACCAGCTCCGCGACTCCTTCGACGACCACGGATCGCAGCCCGGGCGGATCATCATCAACGAGGTCACCCCGCCCTGGGTCCGCGAGCAGCTCCAGGCCATGGGCTATGACGTCTCGGCACGGGATCGGACCTCCGGACCCATCACCGCGATCTGGTTCGACCGCGAGCACGGCACCCTCTGGGGCGGCGCCAGCGACTACGGCGACGACTACGGGATCGCCTGGTAGGAGGCCCCGGGCGACGGCGACGGCCATACCGCGATACGCTTCGACCCCGCTCGCCGGGAACGGCGGACGGGGTCGAAGTATGCCCAGCCGGTCGGTCCGGGCTCACGGCCCGGATGGACACCCTACGCTCACGTGAAGCCGCTGCTGCCCCCGCAGCTCGACCGGGGCAGTGAGCTGCCGGAGCTCGCGCCGGCGCTCACCCGGCCGGGCATGCTCAACCCCAGCACCATCCCCTCCCCACACGACGGACACTCGGGCCCGGTCGCACGGTCGGAGATGCTCCTCATCTTCTCGGCCCGCTTCCCGCACGCGGGGCAGGCATACTCGTACAGTGGCACGTCCTCGGTCGCTCCGTCGCAGGTTTATCTACTGTATCGTTATGTAGTTCGCGACGGGCGTCAAGGCCCGGCACGGGTGCGGCGGCGGGGGTGGGCGGCCGTTGGCCAGGGGCGGGGCCGGCATCCGGGGGGGTTGCGGCGGCCCGGCTCGCGGGCCAGCATCGGCATCGGTCCATTCACCCAACGGGAGCGCCGGCCGTGAAGACCATCATCGAGCCGTTCAAGATCAAGGCGGTGGAGCCGATCCGGATGACGACGCGGGTGGAGCGGCTGGAGCGTTTGAGGGAGGCGGGCTACAACGTTTTCCTGCTGCGTGCGGAGGATGTGCTCATCGATCTGCTGACGGACAGCGGGACGAGCGCGATGAGCGCGCAGCAGTGGGCGGCGGTGATGCGGGGGGACGAGGCGTACGCGGGCTCCCGTTCGTTCTATCGGCTGGAGCGGCGGGTCCAGGAGCTGTTCGGCTTCAAACATCTGATCCCGACGCACCAGGGCCGTGCGGCGGAGCGGATCCTGTTCTCCACGGTCTGCGAAGCGGGCGACGTGGTCCCGAACAACACCCATTTCGACACGACGCGGGCGAACATCGAGGCGCAGGGCGCGAAGGCGGTGGATCTGCCGACGCCGCGGGCGAGGGACCGTCAGGCGCCGCTCCCGTTCAAGGGGGACATGGACGTGGAGGGTCTGCGTCGCCTGATCGAGGAGGTGGGTCCGGAGCGGATCCCGCTGTGCATGGTGACGGTGACGAACAACAGCGGCGGCGGGCAGCCGGTCTCGCTGGCGAACATCCGGGAGGTGGCCGGGGTCTGCCGGGCGCACGGGATCCCGTTCTACATCGACGCGTGCCGGTTCGCGGAGAACGCGTACCTGATCAAGCTGAACGAGGAGGGCCAGAGCGATCGGAGCGTGGAGGAGATCGCCCGGGAGGTGTTCAGCTACGCGGACGGGTGCACGTTCTCGGCGAAGAAGGACGGGCTGGCCAACATCGGCGGGTTCGTGGCCACGAACGACGATCGTCT
>JAWVYT010000307.1:0-3736 GCA_033722595.1 Longimicrobiales bacterium | reverse complement strand
TCGAGGCGGAGCCGCAGCCAGGTCTGCTGGACCGCCGCCTGCTCCCGGAGCGTGCCGAAAGGCCGGTCGGTCGTCACGCCCTGGGCGGCCGCCCCGGCCGGCCCGCCGGCGATCAGGACGAGCAGGAGCAGGGCGGCCGTCAGGACCCCGGCGGGGTGGAGCGGGTTCGGGCGCGTGTCGGGCAGGGCGGGCCGGGGGGAGGGGAGGGGGCTCGGGGGTCGGCCGGCATGGGCGGATCGCGGTCGCGTCGATCCGCGGGTCGCGTCAGGCATGGTTCTCTCCATCTGTCAGTCGATCTTCTCGATTCGGCGAGCGCGGATGACCCAGTCGAACGCACGGATCTCCTCGAGCGCGGCGTCCGAGATCGGCGAGTCGACCTCGAGGGTCATCAGAGCCTCCTTGTGCCGCCCCGTCCTGTCCACCCGCATGGTGGCCAGGTTCACGTCCTCCTCCGCGAAGACGGCGCTGATGGCGGCGATGGTGCCGGGCCGGTCCCGGGCCACCAGGACCAGCGTGTCGTAGGCGCCGCCGAGCTCCACGGGGAACCCGTCGATCTCGGTGACCTCGACCCGCCCGCCGCCCACGGAGGCACCCCGGACGGTCACGGCGTCGTCGCCGTGCTCGACCCGGATCACCGCGCTGTTCGGGTGGGCGTCATCGCCCAGGTCGACCTCCTCGAACGTGTAGTCGAGCCCGGCCTGATCCGCGGCCTCGAACGCTGTCCGGAGCCGGAGATCGTCCGGCGCCATGCCCAGGAGCCCGCCCACCAGCGCGCGCTGGGTCCCGTGACCCTCCCCGGTCGCCGCGAACGAGCCATGGAGCCGGATCACCGCCCGGTCCGGTGTGCTGCCGAGGATCGCCCGGGCCATGAGCCCGAGCCGGCAGGCGCCGGCGGTGTGCGAGGACGAAGGGCCCACCATGACGGGGCCGAGGATGTCGAAGAGCCCTACCACGATCGCCTCCTCACTGGCTGATCCCCGTGGGCTTCGGCGCCGGCTCGATCTGGACCAGCCGTCGCGCCGAGGGCGTGGCCGCGAGCCCGCCCTGCGCCGTCTCCCGGTACGCCACCGGCATCTTCCGGCCCACCTCGCCCATGACGTCGATGACCTCGTCGGCGGGGACCGGGAAGTCGAGCCCGGCCAGCGCCATCTCCGCCGCCGCCAGCGCCTGCATGGCGGCGGACGCGTTCCGGTAGATGCACGGGATCTCCACCAGCCCGCCGATCGGGTCGCAGATGAGGCCGAGCATACCCTGGAGGGAGAGGGCCGCAGCCGTCGCGACCTGGTCGTCGGTCCCGCCGGCGAGCCAGGTGACGGCCGCGGCGCCCATGGCGGCCGCGGAGCCCGTCTCGGCCTGACACCCGCCGGCCGCGCCGGACAGCGATGCGCGGTGGGCGATCACGCCGCCGACTCCGCCGGCCACCAGCATGGCGTCCACCAGCCGCTCGTCGTCCTCGCCCAGGATCTCGCCGGCCGAGAGGATGATGGCCGGGAGCACGCCGGCCGCCCCGGCCGTGGGCGCGGCGACGATGAGCCCCATGGCCGCGTTTACCTCCAGCGTGGCGATGGCACGGGCGAGGATGGAGGTGACCCGCTCGCCCATGAGGCGGGGCCCGTCGTCGAAGAGGCGCGCCGCCCGTCCCCCGGTGAGCCCCGAAGGGGACCGGACGTCGCCCTCGAGCCCCTCGTCGATCGCCTCGCGCATGACCCGGAGCGTGCGCCGGATCCGCGCCCGGATCTCCTCCTCGGTCCGGCCGGTCTCGTCGATCTCGGCCTGGAGCACGGTCTCCGGCAGGCCCCGGCCCGTGTCCCGGGCGTCGGTCAGGAGGTCGGCTACGGATCGGTGCATGGGGAGGCTCCGGGCGTCAGAGGGCTAGAGGCCGGACGGGTCGAGGACCGTGTCGAAGACCTTGCGGAAGAACTGCGGCGGTGCCGCCCCGGACATCGGCACCCCGTTCACCACGAAGGTGGGCGTGCCCCGGACGTACCAGGCGATGGCGGCCTCCCGGTGCTGGCGGAGCAGCTCCGCGGTCTCCGGCGCGTCGATGCAGGCGTCGAGCTCGTCGCGGTCGACCCCGAGCTCGGCGACCCAGTCCAGCACGCGCGGGCGGGCGTCCGGGCCCCGGAGCGCCTGCTGCCGGGTGTAGAACAGGTCGTGTACGTCCCAGAAAACCGGCTCCCCGGCCAGGTCGGCGGCACACACGGCGGCCGAGCCCATGAGCTCACCGCCGGCGAATCCGAACACGACGGGGACGTACCGCCATCGGACGGTGCCCCGATCGATGTACTCCCGAACGATGGCCGGGAACGTGGCCCGGGCGAACCGGGCGCAGTACGGGCAGCCGAAGTCGCTGAACTCCACCACGGCGATGGCGGCGTCCTCGGGGCCCCGGGTGAAGCCGAGATCGATGCTGGCGGCCCGGGACTGGAACGGAGCGCGCTGGACGGCCGTTCCGGGGCCCGACCCCGCGAGTGTCGCCGCGCGGGCCTCCGCGGGGCGCTCGTCGGACGACCGGGCGGCGGCCGGGTCGCACGCGACCAGGGTGGCAGCGGCGAGAGCTAGCGCGGGGATGCGGGTCGAGGCCATGCGGTTCTCCGACTTTCGAGGGTGCGAGACGGAGATTAACGTGAGGGGTCTCGGTCGGTCCACCCCCTGGGCGCCGGGTCCGGGACCTGCGACTCACCTCGCATAAAGGGTATGGATGCCATGCTCGCGATCCCAGCTCGCGCCGTGCCGGCCCTCCTGTCGATGCTGCTCCTCCTGGGTGCGCCCGCGTCCGCGCCGGGCCAAACGGGGACCACGACGGTCGTCGGCCGGGTCACGGCGGCCGGGACCGGCACGGCCATCGCCGGCGTTACCGTACGGGTCCTCGGGACCGATCGTGTGGCCTACACCGAAGAGGACGGCCGGTACCGGATCACCCGCCTGCGGCCCGGCCAGCGGACGCTCGCGTTCGAGACGCTGGGCTACCGGTCCCGCGTGATCGATGCGGAGCTCGCGTCCGGCGAGATCACGACGCTGGACATCCAGCTCAGCCGGGCGCCGCTGGCGCTGGAGGGTGTGGTCGTGACGTCGCAGAAGCGGCAGCAGGCCGTGCAGGACGTGCCGATCACGGTGACCGTCCATGACGGCGACTTCCTGGAGTCCGCCGGGATCGGGCAGTTCGATATCCTGTCCTCGTATACGCCAGGGCTCGAGGTCCAGATCCAGAGCCCGAACAACCCCGGGTTCGTGGTCCGCGGGATCACCAGCGACGATGGCGACGCACGGGTCGAGTCCCGGGTTTCCGTCTTCCAGGACGGCGTCTCCATCTCCAAGGCCCGGGGCTCGGTCGTGGAGCTGTTCGACCTGGAGCGGGTCGAGGTCCTGAAGGGGCCGCAGGGCACGCTCTTCGGCCGCGGCGCGGAGATCGGCGCGGTCCACCTGATCCAGAACAAGGCCCGCAACGAGCGCAGCGCCGAGCTGACCGTAGGGCCCGGGAGCTACGGGCACTGGTTCGCCGAGGGACACGTCAACTCGCCCCTGGTCGAGGATCGGCTCTTCGCCCGCTTCGCCGGGCTCTACGACGCACGGGACGGGTACGTGGACAACCTGGCGGGGACCGACCTCAACGGGAAGGAGACGCTGGCGCTCCGCGGCCTGCTCCGGTGGGCGCCGGACGAGCTCACGGACCTGGACCTCATCGTCAACTGGCAGCGGGACACGCCGCCCGGCACCGCGTTCAAGAGCGGCGTGT
>JAWVYT010000306.1:0-3740 GCA_033722595.1 Longimicrobiales bacterium | reverse complement strand
GTTCCCGAGGCTGCGAACGGGTCGGGAGCCCGCGCCTCACTGTCAGGAGTGCCGGGACTGGCCCGCGGGGCTGCGCGCCGCCCGGTCCGCGTGCCTTCTGCGTCCGCCGGCCGACGCCCTGGTCCACCAGCTGAAGTACCGGGGGTGGCACCGGCTCGGCGAGCTCATGGCGGACCGGATGGCCGCCATCCGGCTGCCGCCGGACGCGGCGACGGAGACGCGCATCATCGTCCCGGTCCCCACCACACCGGTGCGACGCCGGGAGCGGGGGTACAACCAGGCGGAAGTACTCGGCCGGGCGCTGGCGGAGGCGACCGGGCGGACCGTGATTTGCGGGCTTCGGAGGCGGGTCGGAGCCAGCAGTCAGATCGCCTTGCAGCCGGCTGCCCGCCTCGCTAACGTGGCGGGTGCTTTCGGCCTGGTCGCCGGGGCGCAGCAGGAACTGGCGGGCGAGCACCTGCTCCTGGTCGATGATGTCCTGACCACGGGAGCCACGGTCGTCGCCTGCGCCCGGACCCTCGTGGACTCGGGCGCTCGATGCGTGAGCGTCCTCACGTTTGCACGGGCCACCGGCCGGTTCCGGCTCGAGTAGAGACAATGACGGATGTACCTGAACGGGAGATAGAACCACCATGGCCACTCGCGTCGCCATCAACGGCTTCGGCCGTATCGGACGGAATATCCTGCGCTCCGCCAAGAAAGCGGGCGCCGACCTCGACTTCGTCGCCGTGAACGACCTCACCGACGCCGAGACCCTCGCCCACCTGCTGCGCTACGACAGCGTGCACGGCCGGTACCCCGGCACCGTGGAGGTCACCGGGAACGGGATCGCCGTCGACGGCGACGAGATCCGGGTGCTCTCGGAGCGGGACCCGGCCAGCCTCCCGTGGGACGACCTCGGCGTCGATATCGTCTTCGAAGCCACCGGTCTCTTCCGGAGCCGCGAGAAGGCCCAGCCGCACCTCGACGCCGGGGCGGAG
Source organism: Longimicrobiales bacterium (assembly GCA_033722595.1). Lineage (GTDB taxonomy): Bacteria > Gemmatimonadota > Gemmatimonadetes > Longimicrobiales > RSA9 > JAWVYT01. Next base: position 2,760 of record JAWVYT010000306.1, on the reverse strand, counting down.
AAGGTCATCATCACCGCGCCGGCCAAGGGCGAGGACGTCACCATCGTCCTCGGGGTCAACCACGACAGCTACGACCCCGACAGCCACCACATCATCTCGAACGCCAGCTGCACCACCAACTGCCTGGCGCCGGTCGTGAAGGTCCTGCTCGACTCCTTCGGCTTCGAGCGCGGCGTGATGACCACCGTCCACGCGTACACCAACGACCAGAACATCCTGGACCTGCCCCACAAGGACATGCGACGGGCCCGCGCCGCCGCCATGTCCATCATCCCGACGACCACCGGCGCCGCCAAGGCGACGGGGCTCGTCATCCCGGAGGTGCAGGGGCGGATCGACGGCATGGCCATGCGCGTCCCCACGCCCGACGTCTCCATCGTCGACCTGGTGGCCGAGCTGGGCCGGGACGTGTCCGCCGACGAGGTCAACGACGCCATGCGGACGGCCGCCAGCGGCGATCTCGAGGGCATCCTCGAGGTCTCCGACGAGGAGCTGGTCAGCGTGGACTACACCGGTCACCACGCGAGCTCCATCGTCGACGCGAAGTCGACCATGGTCGTCGAGGGCGGGCTCGTGAAGGTCGTCTCCTGGTACGACAACGAGATGGGCTACTCGGCCCGCTGCGTCGATCTCGCGGGTTATATCGCAGATCGTATGTAGTTTCTGGATAAATATTTATGGGGTTTCGTCTAACGTCGTTTATCGGTCGATTCCCCATTGACGGATCGGTGCGCGGCGCATTAGGCTGGACGGGTCGGAGGGATCCGTTTCCGGGAGGAGCCCATGGGAGGCCAGGAAGCGCGGAACGGGACGTATCGGTGTCCCGTGTGCGGCCATCGGGACTCGACGGAGCTGGCGAAGGACAAGAACTCGCTCCTGATCCCGTGCAGCTATTGCGATACGCTTTTGGAGATCACGGGCCGGGGCCCGGACTCCATCCGGTTCCAGGCGCAGGTCGCGGAAGAAGCGGCGCCCTGAACGCGGGGTGGGGCGTGGGTCGAAGGCGATGAGCGGAGCCGCGGTCCGGAGTGGACCGTGGCTCCTTTTCTATAGGTGAGGCGAGGATGAACAAGCGAACGATCGAGGACCTGCCGGGCGACCTGGAGGGTCGTCGGGTGCTGATGCGGGTCGACTACAACGTGCCGCTGTCGGACGACGGGGTCGGCGACGACCGACGGATCCGGGCGACGCTGCCCTCGCTGGAGTCGCTGCTGGAGCGGGGGGCATCGCTGGTGCTGATGGCGCACCTCGGCCGGCCGAACGGGGAGCGGGACGATGCCTACTCACTGCGGTCCGTGGCGGAGCGGCTGAAGGAGCTGGTGGACGCGCCCGTCCGGTTCGTAGACGCGGTGGTCGGTGACGAGGCCCGGAGCGCGGCGGAGTCGCTGGGCCCCGGCGAGATCCTGCTGCTGCAGAACACGCGCTTCGAGGCCGGGGAGAAGGCGAACGATCCGGAGCTGTCGGAAGCGCTGGCGGCGCTGGGCGACATCTACGCGAACGACGCGTTCGGCGCGGCCCACCGGTCGCACGCCTCGACGGTGGGCGCGGCCGAGGCGATGCGACGGAAGGGCGGTCCGGCCGTGGCGGGGCTCCTGATGGAGGCGGAGCTCCGGTTCCTGGGCGGCGCGCTGGAGTCCCCGGAACGGCCGTTCATCGCCATTCTCGGGGGCGCCAAGATCTCGGGGAAGATCGATGTCATCGAGCATCTGCTGCCCCGGGTCGACCGGCTGCTGATCGGCGGGGCCATGGCCAACACGTTCTTCGAGGCCATGGGCCTGGGCACGGGCGACTCGCTGGTGGAGCCCGACCGGGTGGAGATGGCCGGCGAGCTGCTGGAGCGGGCCGGCGGGAAGCTGGTCCTGCCCCAGGACTGCGTCATCGCCCGGGAAGCGATGGAGGCCGCGGAGACCCGGACGGTGAGCCGCGACGAGGTCCCTGACGGCTGGCAGATCCTGGACATCGGACCGCTGACCGTCGCCGCCTTCGCCGGCGCGGTGAAGCACGCCGGGACGGTGGTCTGGAACGGGCCCATGGGGATGTTCGAGGTCGCGCCGTTCCGGGGCGGGACCGATGGCGTGGCCGAGGCGGTGGCGGCGGCCACCGACGAGGGCGCCACGACGATCATCGGGGGCGGGGACACGGCGGCCGCCGTAACGGAGGCCGGACTGCAGGATCGCATGACGCACGTCTCGACGGGCGGGGGCGCGTCGCTGGAGTTCCTGGAAGGCCGGACCCTGCCCGGGGTTGCGGCGCTCGACGACAAGGAGGCGTGAAGTGGCCGATCGCGTGAAGACCCCGGTCATCGCCGGGAACTGGAAGATGCACAAGGGGCCCGAAGCGGCCCGGAGCTTCTGCACCGAGTTCGTGCACGTGGCGCCACCCGCAACGGACCGCACCGTGCTCCTCTTTCCGCCGGCGATCGCCGTGACCGCCGTACGGCAGGCGCTGGAGGGCCATCCCATCGGCGTGGGCGTCCAGAGCATCCACTGGGAGGAGTCCGGCGCGTTCACCGGCGAGATCAGCGCCGCCATGGCGCTGGAGGCCGGCGCCGGGTTCACCCTGGTGGGCCACTCGGAGCGCCGGCACGTCTTCGGCGAGACCGATGAGGAGACGGGGAACAAAGTGTCCGCCGCGGCCGCGGCCGGCCTGGTCCCGGTCCTGTGTGTCGGCGAGAGGCTGGACGATCGCAAGGCGGGTCGTCTCGAGGAGGTCATCCTCCGCCAGCTGGACGCCGGCATCGAGGGCCTCGACGACGAGGCC
>JAWVYT010000305.1:0-3740 GCA_033722595.1 Longimicrobiales bacterium | reverse complement strand
CTCCCGCTGTTCCCGCCGGTGATGTCATCGGTGGTGACGAAGTTCAGCGGGGCGCTCATGTCGATCCGATCGCGGGCGGCCTCGTAGCTCTCGGGCAGCGTGAACGGCATCTGGTTGTCGAAGTTCGTGGCCCGCTCGAAGATCCCGTAGAAGCTGGTCTTGGGCGGTGCCAGCGTCCCGTTGTACGGGTACCGCTGTACGATGCCGTCCGTGATCCGGAGCGTGAAGGTCGCGTCGGGCGGGATGTCGGTCCCCTTCACGGCGAACAGCGCCCGGGCCAGCCGTTCCTCCTGCACGGTCTCCGCGGCGCTGACGTCGTCCAGTCGCTCGCTCAGCCCCTCGTACTCGTTCTCCATGATCCGCGCCAGCGCCAGGCCGGGGTCCGACGCCGCCGTGACCGCCTCCGGTCCACCCTCGATCAGCTCACGACGGAACTCGGGGTCCATGATCCGCGTGCTCCCCGCGATCCGGCGCGCCGCCTCCTCCGGGGTCTCCCCCGGCTGGAACGCGGCCTCGACGAACGGATCGCGCTCCGGCAGAAAACGCTGGGCCAGCCGGAGCCGTGCAGCCAGGAGGCGGGTCGCGATCTCCGGGTTCACCGGCGATGGCCCCAGGAGCTGCTCCTCCATCTGCGCCAGCTCCTCGGCGCCGTACTGCTCGCCGCGCTCCTCGGCCGGCTTCGCCGACTCCCGGACGTAACGGATCAGCTCGCCCGCGAGCCCGAGATGCGGGTCCCCGATGAACCCGATGTTGTAGATCGAGACCTTCTGGGCGAGCCGCACCTTGGACCGCTGGAGATCGGCGATCCGACTCCATACATCGCCGTACTCCTCGCGGAGCTCGGCATCCGCCATGACCTCGCCCCGGAGATCGTTCTCCCACCGGATCTTGCGCCCGACCAGCATGGTGTCGCGGAGCCCTTCCAGCTGCCCGGAGTAGGCCTTCAGCGAGTTCTCGAAGCTCGCCAGCTGCTCCCGGACCGACCGCTCCGCGTCGGGGCCCAGCGTCCCGATCCACCGGAGGATGTCCACGTAGTCCTGGAGATAGCTGACGATATACGGATGCCGGCGGTACTTCTCGTACATCACCTGCGACACCGTGAGCAGCCGGCTCGTGCTCCCGGGGTTCCCCACGATGAAGACCGCGTCGCCCTCCTGGGCGCCGTCGGCGTCCCAGGCGAACCAGCGGTCCGTGACGACGGCGGTCGCGCTGTCGGGCTCGTACGCCCGTACGAACGCCACGTCCATGGCATAGCGGGGATACGTGAAGTTGTCCGGGTCGCCGCCGAACGACGCGGCCTGGTGCTCCGGCGCGAACACGAGCTTCACCGGCTCGAACCGCTGATACCGGTACAGATGGAACCGTCCGCCGTGGTAGAGCGATACGACCTGGCACCGGAGTCCGGTGTCGGCCTCGCACTCCTCCACGATCGCCTCGGAGACCTCCTCCTGGGCACGGGCCTTCGCCGTGTCGGCCTCCAGAGCCGCACCCGCACCGAGCACCCGCTCCGTCACGTCCGTCACGCTCTGAAGCTGGTCGAGGAACAGCCCCGGACAGACCAGCTCCTCTCCGCGGCTGGCCGCATAGAACCCGTCCTCCAGGTAGTCGGCTTCGGCGCTGGACAGGGCCTCGATGCACTCCCGTGCACAATGATGGTTCGTCATCACGAGACCGTCCTCGGAGACGAACGAGGCCGAGCACCCGCTCCCGTACCGGAGCGACGCCCGCTGCACGTGCTCGAGCCACTCGTCCGTGGGCTGGAAGTCGTACGCCTCTTCCCACCACGCGATCGGCGGGTCCTGGAACGTCCACATCCGGCCGAGCTCCATGCCGGTGAGCTCCGCCCGGTCGGCGGCCCTGAGGGACGCGTCGGACGGGCTCAGGGAGACCGTGGGCACGGCCTGGGTTGCCGGCGTGTCCACGGCGGAGATGGGGAGGGCGTTCCCCGGCGCGGAGCCGCCGGACGCGCACGCAGCCGCGAGCAGCGAAGCGGCGATGAGCGCGGGGATCTTCGAGTAGCGCGTCATGATCGATCCGTTCGATTCGGGTACGAGTTCGGGTCCGGCCCTTGGGATGTAGCCGGCGCTCCGGCCGTCTGCAAGCGTCAGCCCGACCCGGGCTGCGCGGCCGGGATCTCGGGGTGGACGCTGCTGAGGGTGTGCCAGTACAGGTGCGTCGATCCGGGATCGGCTTCGAGCCCCTCGAGGACCGCCGCCGCGGTCTTGGCCGTATAGCTCGGGTCCAGCTCCAGCCCCCGCTCGGCGAACCACGCCGTGGCACGGTCGCCCCACTCGGCCGGCCGACCGTAACCGGCCCCGTACCAGTCGCCGGCCAGCTCCACGCGGTCGAGCACGAGACGCGGGTCCGGCGCCCGGACGCCCGCGTCGCGCAGCAGTCGGACCGCGCCCTCCACCAGTCCCCCCAGGACCACCGTGTTGCCGACGGTCGACGGGACGATGCGGACCCCGACGATCCGGTCCGTGAGGTCCGTCATCGCGGCGCCCAGGGCCAACCCCGCCACCGTGCCCAGCGTGCCGGCGGCCACCGTGATCGCGTCGGGGCGAGGCGCCCGGCCGCTGCGGACCTGCTCCGCCAGCTCCAGCGCGCCGCCGACGTACCCCAGGGCACCGAGCGCGTTGGACCCGCCGCCGGGGATCACGTACGGGTCCTCCGTCCTTCGGCGCCAGCGGACCGCGGCTTCCACGAACGGCTGGATCGCGAACGTCCCGCACCGCCGGACCTCGTCGGCCCACGCCCGGTTCAGCTTCGTGATCTCACGTGCGTGCGCGGTATCCGGCTGGGGGAAGACGACGAGGGTCGTGGGCAGCCCTACGCGCCGCCCGTGGACCGCAGTGGCCAGGCAGTGGTGGGAGCCCTCCACGCCCGTCGTGATGACCCGCCCGGCGCCCTGCTCGAGCGCGTCCCCCAGGAGGTACTCGAGCTTCCGGACCTTGTTGCCGCCGTAGTGGACGCTCGAGCGGTCATCGCGCTTCACCCAGAGCGCGCCCCGGAAGCCCGCCGGGACCCCGGTCACACGCTCCAGCGGGGTGGGCCAGTCGCCCAGGCGCACCCACGGAATGCGATCCGCGAGAACGGGATACGCCCGGAAGAGCGGGTTCTCGTGCGTGGTCATGGCGGGAACATACGCCTGACCCCGCGGGGCTGCATCCGTCGCGCGCGTCTTTCGCGGTCCGGTCGGGCCCCGCATCCTACGGTATGCGCGCTTCCCTCCCAACGATGCTGCCGGTAGCGCTCGCCGCACTGGCCGCTGGCACCGCCCAGGCCCAGACCATCCACGGCGTGGTCTCCGATTCCAGCTCGGGGGCCGCTGTGGAGGGTGCCTTCGTGGTCCTGATCGATGCTGAAGGGGAGGCCGTGGCCCGGGGGCTCACCGGCGCGGCAGGTCGGTACCGTATGACCGCGCCGGAGGTCGGTCACTACCGCATTCGCGTGGACCGGATCGGGTACCGAAGCAGCACCAGCGCACGCTTCGAGCTCCCGGAGGCCGGGATCCGGGTCGATGTGCAGGTGGCCGGCCAGGCGGTGGACCTGGGCGGGATCCAGGTCCGCGGCGAGGGCCGCTGCGCGCTCCGACCCGAGGAGGGTGAGCCGACCTGGCGCCTCTGGGATGAGGCCCGGAAAGCGCTGGAGGCGACCCGGTGGACCGAGGCCCGGCGCGAGCTCGGGTTCGAGATCGTCCGCTACGAACGCCACCTCGACCCCGAGAGCCTCGTGGTGCG
>JAWVYT010000304.1:0-3742 GCA_033722595.1 Longimicrobiales bacterium | reverse complement strand
GCTGGTGTTGAAGTAGTGGGGTGACAGGCGCAGCGCCGTCGTCACGCCCTTCTCATCCAGATCGAGCACGGCCGAGCTCCGGTCCACCGCGCTCGTGCTCACCCCCTGGTCCCGGAGTCGGACGACGACATCGCCGACGTTCCGGCCGGCCAGCTCCACCGTGACGATGGCGCACAGCTCCGGGCCACGGTCCAGGACCCGGACACCCTCGAGCTCGGCCAGCTCCGCGCGGAGCTCGGCCGCCAGCGACCACGACCGGTCCCGGGCCGTCTCGATCCCGACCTCCGCGGCGTACCGGGCCGCCTCGCCGAGGCCGAGCACGAGCGCGTACGGGAACTCCCAGTTCTCGAACCGACGCGCGTCGTCGCGGAGCCGATAGCCGTCGGCCGCGGTCCAGTCAGCGCCGCGCATGTCGAGGTACAGCGGCCGACGCCCGGCTTCCAGCGCACGATCGGAGACGTAGAGGAACCCGACGCCGCGCGGGCCGCGCAGGAACTTCCGGGCGGTCGCGGCGAGGAAGTCGCAATGCAGCCCGGCCACGTCGACGGGCATCTGACCCACGGCCTGGCAGGCGTCGACGAGGTACGGTACGCCGGCGTCGGCGCAGATCTCGCCGACGGCCTCCGCAGGCTGCACCAGCCCGGAGCTCGTCGGCACCCAGGACACCGCCACCAGGGCGGGGTTCCGGGCTTCCACGAGTGCCCGCACGCTGTCGGGGTCGACGCCGCCGTCCTCGCGGTCGTCCGCGCGCACGACCTCCACGCCCCGCCGCTCCGCGAGCGACAGGTACATGAGCTGGTTGGAGACGTAGTCGTTTCGAGTCGTGAGGATCACGTCGTCCGGGGCGAAGTCGAAGGCGGACAGCGCCTGGGCGACCGCGACCGTGGCGTTCTCCACCACCGCGATGTTCCGCGTCTCGGCCCCGATGAGGCGCGCCGCGGCCGGGTACGAGGCCTCGATCCTGTCCCCGGCGGAGGCCGCGGCCTCGTAGCCCCCGAGCCGCTCCTCCAGCTCCAGGTGGTCCCGGATCGCGGCCAGCACCGGCTCCGGCATGAGCGAGGCGCCCGCATTGTTCAGGTGGATGCGGCCGGCCAGCGCGGCGGGCGTGTCGGCGCGCCATCGATCGACGCGGGGGTCGTCGGCCATGATCAGAGCCGGAAGAGGTAGCTGACCTTCAGGAAGAGACCCTCGCTCACCGGCGAAAGCTGCCCGTACCGGTACGTGACCGGGCCATCGAGGAGCCGGCTCCAGCCGGCGTAGACGATCGTGCCGGGCGACGGCTCGTAGGAGATCAGGAGGTCGTAACGCATCTCCCCCGCGTCCAGCGACTCGCTGGGGGCGCCGTCGATGTACAAGAGCCCGCCGCCGGGCGCCCTCAGTGCGTCCCGCTCCTGGAGGTTGTACTGGAGAATGCCCCGGACGAAGAGGGCGCGGGTGAACTGGTACTGCACCTTCACCCTGGGGATCTGGGCGCTGCTGAACCGGCTGCCATCCCCTCGCACGATCCTCGAATAGGTGAACGAGGCGTCCGCCGAGAGTCCGCCCGCGAACCGGAGCTGGGCCGTGGGGGAGAGGAGCAGCTCCACGCCCCGGCTTCCCTCGGCGTAGATCGGCACCTCCCGGTAGTTGAACCGACCGCGGACCGACAGCCACGGCACCGGCAGCGCCCGCCCGAAGAGCTGCGCGCCCCACAGGTCACCCAGCGGGTCCGGTACACCGTACGGCTCCAGGACCGGACCCCCGGGGCCCACTGCCTCGACGCTGTACGCCTCGAACCGACCCGGATCGAAGGCGAAGTAGCCGTTCTGCAACGAGAGCCGGAAGCCGTTGGCCCCGCGAAAGCTCATGCCGAGCCCCGCCTCGACCTGCGCCTCGTGATACCGCTGGCCGGCCCAGAACCGGTCATGGTCGTAGTACGCACGGACCTCGAGCACCGGGCCCAGATCCTCGATCAGCGATCCCGCCTCGCGCAGGAACGTGTACTGCACGCGGCCGTCCACCTGCGTGTCACCGATCCGACGGATGAAGCCGCTCCGCGCCCGGAAGTCCGGGGCCACGTCCGCGATCCCCGCTTCCCAGGAGAAGACCCGGCCCGACCGCTCGAGTCGGGCCGTGAGCATCGTGCCGAACAGATCACTCGATCCGGCCGTAGCGTCGGGCTCCCGGGACCACGCGGCCGCGAGCTGCGCGGTCAGGGCATACCGCCCGCCCATGACGAGCCGCGTGTCGACCGCACCGACCCGGTTGTACTGGGACCCGTCGACCAGCGTTCTGTCCGTGTAGAGCGCGCCCACGTTCGAGCCGGTCCCCACATCGCGACGCACCCGTACCAGGTTGAAGAGCGCCTCCTCCCCACCCAGATCGAACGTGACGGGACTCTCGTCTACTGCCCCGAGGTAGCCGACCTGGAACGCGCCCACCTTCCCCGTCAGCTTCGCCCCACCCACCGGGTCCACCACGGCCCGCGTGTACACCAGCCGCTGGGGCGTGCTGAAGACCTCCGTGCCCTCCAGGAAGAACGGCCGCTTCTCGGGGAAGAAGAGGGCGAATCGCTCGTTCACCACCACCTGGTCCGCGTCCGCCTCCACCTGCGAGAAATCGGGGTTGAAGGTCGCGTCGAGGACCAGGTTGCGGGTCAGGCCGTACCGGCCGTTCACCCCGAAGGCCGGCTCGAAATCGTCCCGAACGAACTCGCCGGCCGTCCGCTGACCGGTCCGCTTCCCCGTCAGAACCGGGTTCACCTCCACCAGCCGACGAGGCTCCAGCCCGCGCAGGCCCGCGAGCGTACCGCTGAGCTCCAGCTGGTTCGCGGCGTCCGCCGTGAGCGGCGCCCACGCCGACTGGTAATCCGTCCGACGCACCTGGCGGACCACGTTCAGACCCCACTGCTGGGTCTCTGTCTCCCGGAAGCGGAGGCTGACATACGGGATCCGCAGCTCGGCGACCCAGCCATCCTCCGTCACCCGCCCCGCAGACTCCCAAACGAAGTCCTGGTTGAAATCGATCGGCGGACCGAAACGCTGCTCCGCACCCTCCACCCAAAGCCCGTCCGCCTGCACACCCAGAGGGTTCACGTAGAAGACGTACGCCCGGGCATTGTCGTCGAACGTGTCCAGGCTGATCCGGATCCAGTCGTCGTCCGTTACACCACGGTCGCGCTCCGTCAGGGTGGCACGGACCTGCGACGGACTCGCGTCGTGGGCACGGATCCCGAAGTACACGGCGTCGGGGCCGTAGAAGACCCGGACTTCCGTCTCCTGCTCCGCCGGGATGCCCTCCAGGGGCTCGTACAGCGTGAAACCCGTGAGCACCGCTGCCCCACGCCACTCCGGCTCCTCAAACCGGGCGTCGACACGAATGGCCGGCGCCTCCACCCGCGGCGGACGGACCTGCAGCTCGCCCGCAGAGCCCCGGTATACCGTCGTGTCCCCGGGGATGCCCAGACCCAGCGCCAACAGCAGTGAAACCAACCCGATCTCCATTTCGCCCGTTGTGTGTCCCCGTGTATCTTATCCGACGCCCGACCGGTGGCAAACGCTGGGTTTGACATCAACCGTCCGCAGGCGTACTTTGACCGCTATCAAGAATCATTATTAATAAAGCCCAACGAGGAGGAGGCTGGATGGACGCGACGGTGAAGGCTCTGATCAACGAGCAGATCACGCACGAGTTCTACGCGGCGTACCTGTACCTGGCGATGGCGGCGCATTTCGAGGAGCAGAACTACGAGGGGTTCGCCCAG
>JAWVYT010000303.1:0-3753 GCA_033722595.1 Longimicrobiales bacterium | reverse complement strand
GGCGATGGCGTACCGCGAGCGCTGGGCAACCGGGGCCGGGCGCTGGTCCGGGGTCGGCGGGTGCCGATCATCGGGCGGGTCAGCATGGACCTGATTACCGTGAGGCTGGACGACGTGCCGGAGGCGGCGCCGGGGGAGGTGGCGACGCTGATCGGCCGGGATGGCGAGGAGACGATCACCGTGGACGACGTGGCGGGGCAGGTCGGGACCATCGGGTACGAGGTCCTGACGGGGCTCAGCCCGCGGCTCCCGCGGTTCGAGCGAGGCAGCACAGAGGAGAGCGAGACGGCATAGATGCGGCGGATACGGAAGATCGGCTTCGGGCTGGTCGGTACGGCGGTCCTGGTGGCCGGCTGCGGCGATGAGGGTCCGACGGAGGTCGGGGGCGACCTCCTGGGTCCCAGCCTGCGGACCGTGCAGGTCACGCTGGAGGCGTCGGAGTTCCTCGAGCGGGACACCACCTACGACCGGCTCGGAATGCTCGCGACCGCTCCGTTCGCCGTCGTGGCCACGGACTTCGCCTCGGAGCTCGACGCCCACGCGCTGGTTCGGATCAACCGGCCGTTCCGGGTGACCTTCACGAACGGCGACGGCCAGTCGGTCTCCGACTCCGTCGGTCACCTCAAGGGCGGTACGCTGACGCTGGTCCTGGACTCCCTGATGGCGCCCACGCTGCCGCTGGAGCTGGAGGTTCTGGAGGTCACGGAGTCGTGGGACCCGAACACCGTGACGTGGAGCTCCAGGGTCGACACGCTGGGCAGTCCGGCGGAGCTGTGGAGCGTGCCAGGCGGCACGACCGGTTCCGTGATGGCCACGGCTTCCTGGACGGAGGGCGACACCCTGCGGATCCCCATCGACTCCGCCGCGGCCTCCGTCTGGCACGACACGACCGGGGCCCGGTTGGGCGGGCTGATCCGCATGACCACGACCGAAGAGCGGCTCCGGCTGCGATCCGCGGACTTCGAGTTCGACGTGCGGCCGCTGGACAACGACACGGTCGTGCCGGGCGGCAGTGTCGCCCGCATGGTCTCCATCGCATCGCCGGACTCCGCGCCGCCGGCCGGCGTGCTGCGCGTGGGCGGACGCCCGGCGTGGCGGTCGCTGGTCCGGTTCAGGCCGCTGGACGGCCTGACCGTGCCGTGCGAGCAGGGCTCCACGACGTGTGAGATCCCGCTCTCCGAGGTCACGGTCAACACGGCGAACCTGCTGGTCTGGACCCAGCCGGTGGGCGGACGCCGCGTCGAGTCCTCCATGCGCGTCGAGGGGCGGGCGGTGCTCGAAGGGCCGGGCACCCCGCTGTCCCGGTCGCCATTGAGCCGGCCGTTCGGGCGCATGGCCGAAGGCCTGCAGACCTCGGACTTCGAGCCCCCGGCGGCGACTCTGTCCCGGATCCCGATCACCGGGTTCGTGCAGCGGAACGCCCGGGTCCCGGAGGGCGAGGTCCCGCTCCTGTGGCTGGCCCTGACGGCCGTGGGGGAGAAGTCGCTCTTCGGATACGGCGCGTTCGACGGCGTCACGGGCACGAACCCGCCCCGGCTGGAGCTGGTCGTAACGATCCCCGTTCGGAAGGTGGACCCGTGAGGCGCGCATACACATCCCTGGCGGTCGCGCTCCTGCTGGCCGCGGGGGCCGGTGGCACGGCGGCTCAATCGGTCACCTCGCTGACGGGGCTGGGCTACCCCATGGTCGCCACGGACGCCCGCTCCGAGGCGCTCGGCGGGCTCGGCGTCGGCCTCATCGGGCTCGCCGTGCCGTTCACGAACCCGGCGTCCGCCGCGGGCGTCAGCCGCCGGGGCGTCGTCGTCTCCGCGGCCAGCACGGAGCGGAGCTCGACGCTCGGCGACGTGTCGGCCAGCACCGGGACGACCCGGTTCCCGCTGATGCGGATGCTGTTTCCGGTCGGCGACCTGGTCCTCAGCGCTGGGTACGGCACGTACCTCGACCAGTCCTGGGGCGTGACCCGGACCGGATCCGAGATGCTGTCCACCGGCAGCATCGGCTACCGGGACGTCCTGACCTCGACGGGCGGGATCGGTCAGGCCCAGCTGGGGGCGGCGCTGCCGCTAGGCCGGACGATCGCCGTCGGGCTGAGCCTGACCCGCTACACCGGCCGGCAGGACGTCGCCATCCGTCGCCAGTTCGACGACACCACGTCCATCGGCTCGCTCCAGCCGTACAGCGAGACTCGGGCGTTCCAGTACGGCGGTGTCGGGGCCCAGGTCGGGGTCCGCTGGGACCCGAGCCCCGCGGCCCGGCTCGCCGCGAGCGTGACCTGGTCGGGCACGCTGAACGCCGATTCGGTGGCGGGACAGGTCTCGTCGCAGGAGTACGAGCTCCCGCTGCAGGTCGCGGGCGGGGCCAGCGTCTACCTCTCGACGGGGATCATGGCAGCCTTCTCCGGGCGCTGGAGCGGTTGGAGCGTGACCGATCCGTCGGGCGGGCTGATCGAGCCGGAGACCACGGTGGTCAGCCGGGACACGTGGGAGATCGGCGGCGGGATCGAGTTCGACGACCCGGACCGCCGGCAGGTTCGCAGCTTCCCGCTTCGCCTCGGGTTCCAGTACCGGCAGCTGCCGTTCACCTTCGTCAGCGACCAGCCGACGGAGTGGCTGGCGAGCGCCGGCCTGGGGATGCGGATCGGCGCCGACTTCAACACGCCCGTCGCCCGGATCGATCTGACGATCCAGCGCGGAGCGCGGACCGCCGCCGGCGGGGCGGGGATCGACCCGCTGGACGAGACGCTGTGGCGGTTCGCGCTGGGCGTCTCGATCTTCGGAACCTGACCCGACGCGGCATGGACCAGCCCCGTTCCACCCGGCAGAATCGACGCACGGCCTACGTGGAGACGTACGGCTGCCAGATGAACATCAGCGATGGTGAGCTGATGGAAGGGATCCTGGCGTCGCACGGCTACGGCGTCGTGAGCTCGCCGGAGGAGGCGGACGTGATCCTGGTGAACACGTGCGCCATCCGCGAGCACGCCGAGCAGCGGGTGCTGGGCCGGGTCGGCGAGCTGAACCGGCTGAAGCTGGAGAACCCGGAGCTCGTGATCGGCGTCACGGGCTGTATGGCCCAGCGACTCGGCGAGAAGCTCCTCGACCGGGCGCAGCACGTCGACCTCGTCATGGGCCCCGACGGCTACCGCAAGCTGCCGGAAGCGCTGGCGGCCATTCGCCCGGGCGCGCCCGTGGTGACCGCTACCGACGGGACGCGGGGCGGGGGAAACGCCGGGACCCGGGCAGGGGCCGTGGCAGCGGACGCTGCGGACACCGGTGTGGCGAAGCGCACCGGCGAGCTCCCGGTCCTGCCCCAGGGCGTGGTGGAGGCGTCGCCGGGCGCGGGGAAGCGGCTCGCCGTGCTGGAGCTGGAGCCCCACGAGAACTACGAGGGGCTCGAACCCCGCCGGACCGGTGAGGTCGGGGCCTGGGTGCCCGTTCAGCGCGGCTGCAACTACCGGTGCACCTACTGCATCGTGCCGTACGTGCGGGGTTCGGAGAAGAACCGGGACCCCGCCCAGGTGCTGGACGAGGTCCGCGCGATCGCGGACCAGGGGGTTCCCGAGGTCACGCTCCTCGGTCAGACCGTGAACTCCTACGTCCACGGGGACTGGGACTTCGCGCGGCTGCTGCGGGCAGTGGCCGAGGTCGACGGGATCCGGCGTGTCCGGTTCACATCGCCGCACCCGAACGACGTGACGCCGGAGCTCATCGCGGTGATGGCCGAGGAGCCGGCCGTGTGCCGACAGCTGCACCT
>JAWVYT010000302.1:0-3767 GCA_033722595.1 Longimicrobiales bacterium | reverse complement strand
GACGCCACGTTCGCGCGCCACTCCGGGAGCACCACCCCGATGGCCGCCGCCTCGAGGATCGTGACGATGACCGCCACGAACGCCCACGGGATCAGCACGGCCGTGTCGGCCAGGAAGAGGAGGACGGCGGCGAGGGCGGCCAGGAGCCAGGAGGCCTTGGCCCCCCGGTTGTGGTAGCTGGGGAGCCGCCGGAACCGGGCCAGGGCGATGGCGGCGGAGAGCCCCCACGTCGCGCCCACGCCCGCGATGAGGAGCGCGTTGGACCGGATCACGCCGGCCTCGAGCCACCACAGCCCCACGCCGATGGCCGCGTACATCAGCCAGTCGGCCGCGCTGTCCAGCCGGGCGCCGAGGACCGTCCGCTGGTCCAGCAGCACGGCCAGCTTGCCATCGGCCCAGTCCGAGGCCATGAGCACGACCATGAGCACGAAGAACGCTTCCCGGTGACCGGCGTGGGCGACCCAGAGCATGGGGATCAGCCCCGCGAGCCGGGCCAGGGCGATGACGTTCGGGACGGTGAAGACCGGCTCCTCGGGCTTCCAGACGTCGCTCATGGCCGGATCCAGAGGAGCCAGGTCAGGACGAAGAAGGTCGGCGCGGTGACCGTCAGGCTGTCCAGCCGGTCGAGGATCCCGCCCTGGCCGGGCAGCAGCCGCCCGCTGTCCTCGACCCCGGCCCGCCGCTTCAGCCGGGACGCCAGCAGGTCGCCCGCCACGCCGGCCACCGCCACCAGCAGCCCGAGCAGCGCCGACCAGATCCACGATGGGGCGGAGGCCAGGCTGCCCGCCACCGGGGGCACGCCGCGACCGTAGTCCGTGAGGTAGGGCGCCACGGCGACGGAGGCCGCCGTGGTGGTCAGGACGCCGCCCCAGAACCCCTCCCACGTCTTCCGCGGCGACAGCACCGGCGCCAGCGGCAGCCGGCCGAGCGTCCGACCCCAGAACGCCTGCGCGATGTCGTTCAGCTCCGTTAGCACCAGGAGCAGCACCAGCCAGCCCAGCTCCGTGGCCGGGAGCGTCTCGGGGCCCGGGAGCCACGCCACCGCGACCACGAACCCGGGACCGAGCGCCGCGAGCGCCAGGGCCAGGAGCCGATGGCCCGGCGTGGCGATGGCCAGCGCCTCCCGGAGCGCGAGCCCGGAGGCGAGGATCATCACGACCGCCACCGCCGGCCGGCCCAGCGCCAGCATCGCCACGAACACCGCCAGCAGCACCCACCACGTCCCCACGCTCCGCCACCGCTTCCGCGCCGTCTGCGTGGGGCGGAGCATGAGGCGCCCGGCCCGGAGCACCGTCGCCAGCGAGAGGGCGGCGCCGAGCCCCAGGAGCACGCCCGTGGGGCCGGGGCCCAGCCCCAGGAGGTCCGAAATATGCCTCAATGGATTCATCGGGCGCCTTTTACTGCAAGATCCGGAGAAGCGCATGACCGAGCCGGGAACCGACGACCGACGCGGCGGCCGACGGGCCGTCGTCGCCGTGCTGCTCCTGCTGGCCACGCTGACCGTGACGTGGTGGGCGGTGGTCCGCGTCACGGCCTCCAGCCGTGTGGTGGGCGTACACCGGGCCGCCGCCTCGGCGCCAGTGGCCGGAGCCGCGTCCGGGAGCCCGGCGGCGGCGGACGCCCGCCCGGGTGCGGACGCCGCCCCCGATACGGCCGGCGGTCCCAGGGACACGGTGCGGGTCCTGGCCTGGAACATCGCGCACGTCCGCGGGGACCTGATGCAGGGGTCGGTCCAGAACTTCCGCGCGGGCGACCCCGAGGTGCGGGCGAGCCGGCTCGCCCGGATCGCCGCGGTGATCCGCGGCGCCGATCCCGACATCGTCGTGCTCAACGAGGTGGACTTCGACGCCGCATGGTCGGACGGGCTGAACCAGGCCCGGACGCTGGCCCGGGCGCTGGGAGCCACGACGCGCGTGGAGCAGCGGAACTTCGACTACAGTCTCCTGTTCGCCGATTTCGCGTTCGGGAACGCGGTCCTTTCCCGGCTGCCGGTGGGCGAGGTGCGACCCGTTTCGCTGCCACCGATGCGACGGATCGAGGCCGCGCTCATAGGGGCCAAGCGGGCCGCGGCAGTGGAGGTCCGGACCGCGGCGGGCGCCATCGCCGTGGTGCCGATCCACCTGGAGTTCCGGTCCGAGAGGACGCGGTTGGCGGCCGTGGAGGCGCTCGAGGCGGTCCGCGACGACGCGCCGCCGACCCTGCTCGCCGGCGACTTCAACACCTCGCCGCCCGGCTGGCCGGGCGTGGGCCCGACCACGGCCGTCGGGCAGCTGCTGGCCGCCGGCTGGAGCAGCCCACGGGCCGCCGGCGACCCCGACGACGCCGTGCTCACCTTCCCCAGCCCCGACCCCCGCGTGGCCATCGACTGGGTCCTGGCCGAGCCGCCGCTTCGCATCCTGGAGTCGCGCGTCATCCGCGAGGCGCCGGAGCTCTCGGACCACCTGCCGGTGCTGGCCGTCGTTGAGGTCAGGGCTGAGAGGGAGACTAGAGACTAGAGACTAGAGACTAGAGTCTAGAGTCTAGAGTCTAGAGTCTAGAGGGCGGAGCGGCGGCTCGCGGTTGGCGGCTCGCGGTCGGCCAACGGCGGTCGGCGGTCGGCCAGCGGCGGTTCCCTCGGTGGACGGCGGTCCTACATGCCGTTGAGGAGCCGCCCCACGAGGGCGCGGAGCTCGTCGAGGCGGAACGGCTTCTCGACGAAGTGGACGTCGTTCCAGTCCAGGTCGCCCTCGAGCTCCTCCTCGGTGTAGCCGGTCATGATGATCAACGGCGTGGCGGGCGAGAGGTCGAGGATCTGCTGGGCCAGCCGGACGCCGGACATCTCGGGCATGACCGCGTCGGTGATGACGAGGTCGAAAGCGTCGGGGTCGCCGCGGAACCGGTCCCAGGCCTCGGCGCCGTTCTGGACGGCGGTGACCTCGTGGCCGGCCTGCTCCAGCGCGCGCGAGACCACGTGGAGGACGGCTTCTTCGTCCTCGACCAGCAGGACCCGGCCGCCGGTGGCCCCCTCGGGGGCCGCGACCTCGGCGCGGACAGGCCGCTCGTCGGTGACGGGGAAGAAGAGGTGGACCTCGGTCCCCTCGCCGGGGGTCGAGTCGATGCGCAGCTCGCCGCCGGACTGGGTGACGGCGCCGAACACGGTGGCGAGCCCGAGGCCGGTGCCGGAGCCGGAGCCGGTGTCGCCATCGCCCTTGGTCGTGAAGAAAGGCTCGAGCGCGCGGGTCCGGGTCTCGAAGTCCATCCCGACGCCGGTATCGCGGACGGTGACGCGGGCCCAGTCGGTCTCGGGGTCGAGGTCGGGGCTGTCGGGGAAGGGCGCGGTGGCCTCAGCGCCTGCGACGACCTCGACCTCCACCTCACCGCCGCCGGGCATGGCCTCCTCCGCGTTCTTCAGGAGGTTGAGCAGCACCTGGTCGAGCTGGCCCACGTCGATCATGATCCAGACGGGCTCGTCGGGGCCGACCGCGCGGAGCGCGATATCGTCCCGGAGCATCTTGTCGAAGACGCGGACGGCCCGCTCGAGATGGGCGCCCAGCTCCAGCGACTCGGGGTTGAGCGTCCGGCCGCGGGAGAAGACCAGGAGCCGCTCGGCGACGGAGGAGGCGCGCTGGAGGACCGTTGTCGCCTGCTCGAGGTCGTCGCGGAGGTCGTCGGAGACGTCGTCGCGCTCCAGCGCCAGCTCGAGGAGCCCGCCCACGCCGGTGAGGACGTTGCGGATGTCGTGGGCGACGCCGCCGGCGAGCTGACCGACGAGGGCGAGCCGCTCGCGG
>JAWVYT010000301.1:0-3772 GCA_033722595.1 Longimicrobiales bacterium | reverse complement strand
GCGGACCTGGTCGGCAAGGTCGAAGCGGGGATCCCCGAGGATGACCCGCGCAACCCGGCGACCATCGCGGACAACGTGGGCGACAACGTGGGCGACGTCGCCGGGATGGGCGCCGACATCTTCGAGAGCTACGTGGGCAGCATCATCGCGACGATCGCCATCGGCGCGTCCAGCGCGCTGTTCGCCGCGAACCGTGCGGAGGCGATCGCGCTCCCGATCCTGATCGTCATGCTGGGGCTGGTGGCGTCGCTCATCGGGATCGCGCTGATGAAAGTGTTCGAGCGCGGCAGCCCGGCCGGGGCGCTGCGGAACATGACGTTCGTTGCGGCGGCACTGTTCCTGGTCATGGCCTACTTCGCCGTGCAGGGGATGGGCTTCGAGATCTTCGACCCGGAAACCAACCGGGCCTTCTCGCCGATGGGGCCGTTCTGGGCGATCCTGGCCGGCACGCTGGTCGGTGTCTTCATCGGGCTGGTCACCGAGTACTACACCGCGGCCAAGCCGATCCGGAAGATCGCCGAGGCCAGCGAGACGGGCGCCGCCACCAACATCATCCGCGGGCTGGCCGTGGGGATGGAGTCCACGGCGATTCCCGTGCTCCTGATCGCCGTGGCCATCGGCGTGTCCTACTACTTCAGCGGGCTGTACGGCATCGGGATCGCCGCCGTCGGGATGCTCGCGACCGTAGGCGTCACCATGTCGGTGGACGCGTACGGCCCGATCGCGGACAACGCGGGCGGGATCAGCGAGATGAGCGGACTCGGACCCGACGTCCGGGCCATCACCGACAGCCTGGACGCCATCGGCAACACGACGGCGGCCATGGGGAAGGGCTTCGCCATCGGCTCCGCGGCGCTCACGGCGCTGGCGCTGTTCAGCGCGTACGCCACCGCCGTCGGGCTCGACACCATCGGGCTCAATATCGTGGACCCCGAGGTCACCATCGGGTTGCTGATCGGCGGCACGCTGGTCTTCTTCATCGCCGCGCTGACCATGACGGCCGTGGGCCGGGCGGCCGCCGGGATGGTCGAGGAGGTCCGTCGCCAGTTCCGCGAGATGCCGGGGATCATGGACGGCAGCCAGAAGCCCGACAGCGAGCGCTGCGTGGACATCTCGACCCGGGCCGCGCTCCGCGAGATGATCCTGCCGGGGATGACGGCGGTCTTCGCCCCGGTCATCGTCGGCTACTTCAGCATTCTCGCCCTGGGCGGGCTGCTCGCCGGCGCGACCGTGACGGGCGTGCTCATGGCGCTGTTCATGGCCAACGCCGGGGGCGCGTGGGACAACGCCAAGAAGCACATCGAGGGCGGCGCCCACGGCGGGAAGGGCTCCGAGCCCCACAAGGCCGCGGTGGTGGGCGATACCGTGGGCGACCCGTTCAAGGACACGTCCGGCCCGTCGCTCAACATCCTGATCAAGCTGATGAGCGTGGTGGCGCTGGTGCTGGCGCCGTGGTTCGTCCGAGTCCACGAAGCGGACGCCGACGGGGTCGGCGCGGTGATCGAGAGCGCGAGGCAGCTGCTGAGCGCGGTGCTGGGCTGATCCCGGCGCCCCGGAAGAGGAGCGGCCTCGCTATGGCGGGGCCGTTTTTCTTGGTATGGCAAAGCCGAGGGAGGAGCACGACGACGTGACCGACCTGTCGTTCGACGCGGCCATCCGGTTCGCGGCGGAGCTGATCCGGATCCCGAGCCCGCCCGGCGGGGAGGGCGATGTGGCCCGACGGGTGGTGGCCGAGATGCAGCGACTGGGCTTCGATGACGCGTGGACCGACGAGGTCGGCAACGCCATCGGCGTGATCCGGGGAGTCGGCGACGCCGCTCCCGTCCTGCTGAGCAGCCACCTGGACGTGGTGGACGCGGGCTCGGAGACCGAGTGGGGGCACCCGCCCTACGGGGGCGTAATCGCCGACGGCTTCCTCCACGGGCGGGGCGCCATGGACATCAAGGGGCCGCTCGCGCTCCAGACCTACGCCGCCGCCCGGGCCGCGCAGGGTGATGACCTGCCCGGCGACATCGTGGTGGCTCACACCGTCTTCGAGGAGCGCGGCGGCTGGGGCATGGCCCACTTCCTGGCCGGGAGCGGGATCCGCCCGGGAGTGGCGATCCTCGGCGAGGCCACGGGTGGCGATATCTGCATCGGGCACCGCGGCCGGGCCGAGGTCGTCGTGGAGGTCCGGGGCGTGGCGGGCCACGCCAGCGCGCCGGACCGGGCCCGGAACGCGTTGGAGGGCGTCGGTGCCGTGGTGGACGCGGTCCGCCGCTTCGCGGCCGATGTGCTCGTCGAGGAGGACGCCGTGCTGGGTCGGTCGACGGTCGTGGTCACGGACGTGGAGGCGGAGCCCCGGAGCCGGAACGTCGTCCCGGACCGGGCCCGGGTCGTGCTCGACTGGCGGGTGCTACCCGGGACCGGCGCCGAGGACGTACTGGCCACCCTCCGCTCGTTCCTGGAGGGCCGGCTGGAGCTGCCCGCGGGCCTGGACTGGTCGGTGGCGTACAGCACCCAGCCGCAGCGCAGCTGGACCGGTCGCGAGTCCGTGGAGACGCTGTTCGGCGGCGGGTTCCTGCTGGAGCCGGACCACCCGGTCGTGCGGGCGGCCGTGGCGGCCGTGGCGACGGCCACCGGCCGGCGCCCGTCGGTCCGGCCGTGGGGGTTCGCCACGGACGGGCGCCACACCCAGGGCGAGCACGGGATCCCGACACTGGGCTACGCGCCCGGCGAGGAGCGGCACGCCCACACCAACAGGGAGCGGCTCGAGCTGGAGGCCGCCCGGGAGGTCTACGACGCGTACCCCGTCCTGATCAGGGCGCTGCTCGATCGGGCCCCGAGCTGAGCCCGCCGGCAGGAGCCGGCCGGGAGTCGGGCGGTCAGCCGCCGGCCTGCATCCGCTGCGTCAGCGCCGGCACCTGCCCCGTGAGTCGGGCGTACAGCGTCAGCTGGCCCCGGTGGTACTCCTCGTGGGCGACGTGGTGATGGAACCACGACAGGCGCAAGGCCGGCTCGCCGTTGAACTGGGTGATGGGCTGGCCCAGCCGCTCCGGGCCGGCCTCACGGAGCCGACGGAGCCCGTCGTCGAGCTGGGTCCGGAGCAGGTCCAGCCACGCGCCCGGCGCCGCCGTCTCGGGCAGGTGCCCGGCGTGCTCCTGGATGTGGTCGGCGAAGCTCTGACGGGTGAAGTCGCCGTCGGGTCGCGTGAGCTCGCCAATGGCCATGCCCGCCGCCTGGAGGATGTGGAGGACCAGCTCGCTCACGTCTCGGTTCTCCGGCGTGGGCCGGAACCCCCAGTCGCCGGCGGGGATGTTCTCGGCCTCGGCGATG
This sequence comes from Longimicrobiales bacterium, assembly GCA_033722595.1. Lineage (GTDB taxonomy): Bacteria > Gemmatimonadota > Gemmatimonadetes > Longimicrobiales > RSA9 > JAWVYT01. The sequence continues at coordinate 457 of JAWVYT010000301.1, read as the reverse complement.
AAGCCGCGGCGGGCGTACTCCCATGCGTCCAGCGTCTCGTCGAAGAAGGTGGTCAGATCCGGCATGGGGGGCAGCCTCCGGCGCACAAAGGGAACGGACCCGGGTAATGTAGGCCGCAGCCGGCCCCATCGAAACAGAGACGAACGAACGCAGCGATAGATGCCGAACCTGAAGCTGGGAATCGTGGGACTGCCGAACGTCGGCAAGTCCACGCTCTTCAACGCGCTGACCGAAGCCGGGGCCGACGCGGCCAACTATCCGTTCTGCACGGTGGACCCCAACGTGGGCGTGGTGGAGCTGCCGGACCCACGGCTCGACTTCCTCCACGAACATTCGAGGTCGAAGGAGAAGGTCCCGGCCACGGTCACGTTCGTGGACATCGCCGGCCTCGTCGAGGGGGCGTCCCGGGGCGAGGGGCTCGGCAACAAGTTCCTGGCGAATATCCGCGAGGTCCACG
>JAWVYT010000300.1:0-3774 GCA_033722595.1 Longimicrobiales bacterium | reverse complement strand
GGGGATGGTCGGGGGCCAGTTCTGGAGCGTGTACGTGCCCGCCGGCGCCATGGAGGACGGCAACGCCGCCCGGATCCAGCTGGAGCAGATCGATATCGCCCGCCGGATCATCGAGGCGCACCCCGAGACCTTCGAGCTGGCCACATCGCCCGCCGACGTGACCCGCATCTTCTCCGAAGGCCGGATCGCCAGCATGCTCGGGATGGAGGGCGGCCACGCCATCGAGAACAGTCTCGGCGCGCTCCGGGCGTTCCACGATCTGGGCGTCCGCTACATGACGCTGACGCACTCGGCCAATATCGACTGGGCCGACTCGTGCTGCGAGCCGCCCGAGCTCGACGGCCTCAGCCCGTTCGGCGAGGAGGTCGTCCGGGAGATGAACCGTCTCGGCATGCTCGTGGACATCTCCCACGTCTCGCCCGCCACCATGCACGACGTGCTGGACATCACGCAGGCGCCGGTCATCTTCTCCCACTCCTCGGCCTACAGCGTGACCGACCATCCCCGCAACGTCCCCGACGAGGTGCTCCGGCGGATGGCTGACAACGGCGGTGTCGTGATGGTGACGTACGTCACGGTGTTCGTCAGTCAGGCGCTCAAGGACTGGCGGGACACGCCCGCCGAGGAGCGGACCGGCGAAGCGCCCGAGGCCACGATGGACGACGTGATCGAGCATATCGAGCACGTCCGGGACGTGGCCGGGATCGACCACGTCGGCATCGGCAGCGATTACGACGGCGCCACCATGCCCCGGGGGCTGGAGGACGTCTCCACCTTCCCGGCGCTGCTGGCCGAGCTGAGCCGCCGGGGCTGGACCGAGGAGGAGCTCCGGAAGCTGGCCGGTGAGAACGTGCTCCGCGCCTGGAGGGGGGCGGAGCAGGTGGGTCGGCGGCTCCGTGCCCAGCGCCCGGCGTCCACGGCCACGCTCGCGGAGCTGGACGGACTCATCACTGCGGGCGACGGCGCGTTCGTCACGCGGCTCGGCGATGACACGCTGGCGGTCGAGCGGTTCCGATTCACGCCGGCGGGCTTCGAGGTCATGGCGGCGATCCGCGTTCCGCGCACGGAGCTGGTGCGCTATCGCGGCGAGCTGAACCGGGAGGGTGACCTCGAGTCGCTGCTGGTCCTGGAGTACGATCCCGTGAACCCGCCCTCGGCCGGCGGCCAGCCCACGGGTGGCGCCCAGTTCTCGTTCGGCCCCGACGGCGTGGTCGTTGAGGGCCAGAGCGACCGGGGCGATTTCCGGTTCGACGTCGAGACCGGCCCGACGGCGATCCCGTTCTTCGAGACCATCCACTGGCCGTTCGAGCTCGCGCTCATGCGGCGGGCGGCCGGGGCCGGCGGCGACACCGTGCCGATGATCACGGGCCGCCGGGCCATGCCCTTCGAGATCACCCGCATGGGCCCGGGGCGGATGCAGATCCGCCACCCGTTCCGGGGGACCATGGAGGTGGCCGTGACCGAGGAGGGCCGGATCCACACCCTGGACGCCTCGGGCACCACCCGGAAGCTACAGGTCGAGCGCGTGGCCGACGTGGACGTCATCGCTCTGGCCCGGGAGTACGCCCGGCGGGACGAGGCGGGCCGCGGGATCGGCGCGCTCAGCGGGCGAGGCGAGGCGGTCGGCGAGGTCGACGGCGTGGGCATCGTCGTCGATTACGGCGTGCCGCGGAAGCGGGGCCGCGAGATCTTCGGCGAGCTCGTCCCCTTCGGCGAGGTCTGGCGGACGGGCGCCAACCGGGCCACGCACGCCACCACCGACGCGGACCTGGTGGTGGGCGGCGAGGCGCTCCCGGCCGGGACGTACACGCTCTTCACGATCCCGGGGCCCGAGAAGTGGACCCTGATCATCAGCTCGGCCACGGACATCAACGGCACGTCGTACGACCCGGCCGCGGACTTTGCGCGGGTCACCATGGACGTGCGGGCCCTGGACGACCCGGTGGAGGACTTCACCATCGTGGTGGACCCCGACGGCTACCTGCGGATGCGCTGGGACCGGACGGAGGCGTACGTCCCGATCCGGGCACGGTAGCGCCCGGGCCGACAGCTCCGACCGGCTACCCGGTGGGGCCGCTCTCCTCCTTCAGGGCGCGGAACACCTCGGCGAACGCACGGACCTCGTTCTCCGCGAACTGCTCCGTGACGGACTCGCCCTCCTCCCCCAGCTGCAGGTTCTCGTCGATCTCCCGCTCCGGGTCCTCGAACACGATCCGCATCCGATCGTCCTCCCACCGGATGTCCCGGATCTCGGCGACCGCGTACTTCGCACGGAAGTCCAGCGCCCTCCCGACCACGTTGCGCATGATCCCACCGAGGAACCCCTGGACGCCACCGGCGTCGGCGTCGGCGTCGAGCTCGGCCTCGGCGCGGGCGCGGACCGAGTCGGACAGGGTGAAGTAGACCCAGTCCCGGGTCAGGCCCATCCGGACTGCCCCGTCCTCGCTCACGATCGAGTGTAGATCTCGGCCCAGCTCCCCGCCGCTGAAGTCGACCTCGCCGTCGGAGTCGCCGCACCCGGCGACGGCCAGCGCCAGCACTGCCATCAACACGCTGCGCATTGCGTCTCCCTCCGTCCGTGTGGACCGCCGCGCCCGGCCGGGTTGCGGGGGTCGCGTGCGGCTTCCCGTATCGCCATAGTAACAGCCATGGAAGAGTCGACACGAGTGCGCGCGGCGATCACCGCCGATATCGAGAAGCGGATCCTGGTGTCCATCGCCCACCGCCTGCCGGGCTGGGTCCACTCCGACCACCTGACCGTGCTGGGCGTCATCGGCGCGCTCGGCGTCGGCGCGGGCTACGGGCTCTCCGTGAGGAGCCCGCACTGGCTATGGCTCGCCAGCGTCATGCTCTTCGTCAACTGGTTCGGGGACAGCCTGGACGGCACCGTGGCCCGCGTCCGCCACGCCCAGCGGCCCCGCTACGGGTACTACCTCGATCACGCCGTGGACGCGTTCACCACCGTGGTCATCGGCGTGGGCATCGGGCTCTCCCCGTTCGTCTCGCTCTACGTGGGCATGGCCATCGCCATTCTCTACCTGCTCATGTCCATCAACGTGTACCTGGAGTCCAAGGTCTATAGCGAGTTCAGGATGGACTACGGCATCCTGGGCCCCACCGAGGTACGGATCATCCTGATCGTGCTGAATACGGTGGCCATCTGGGTTACCGGCAGCGGGCGGCTCGCGCCCGAGGAGATCGAGCCCGGGGCGAGCGTGGTCACGTCCATCCTCCTCGGCCTCATGGCCGCGCTGCTCCTCTGGCGGTTCGCCGGCAACCTCCGGCGCCTCGGTCGGGAGGAGCCGCTCCCGCGCCCGTGACCGCCTCTCGACACGTCCTGCAGCGGGACACCCGGGGCAACGGCCACATCCTCGACCTGACCGGCGACGTCCAGCGGGTGGTGGCCGAGAGCGGGGTCCGGACGGGCCAGGCCACGCTCATGGTGGTCGGCTCCACGGCGGCGCTGACCACGCTGGAGTACGAGCCGGGGCTCGTCGACCACGACATCGTGGCCGCCCTGGAGCGTATCGCTCCCGAGGACGGCCGCTACCGGCACGAGGAGACCTGGCACGACGACAACGGCCACAGCCACGTCCGTGCCGCGCTCATCGGTCCGTCTCTTGCTCTGCCCATCGCGGAAGGCAGCATTCCGCTGGGGACGTGGCAGCAGGTCGTCCTGGTGGACCTGGACACGCGACCCCGGAGCCGTACCGTTGTCGTCACCATCCTCGGAGACTGAACAGGCCGAACCCGAGTCGGCGCCGAGCCACGAGT
>JAWVYT010000299.1:0-3784 GCA_033722595.1 Longimicrobiales bacterium | reverse complement strand
GGCGGGCTGTTCCAGCCCGGTCGGCAGCGGTGCGGTCGGATCCTGGCCGTGGAGATCGGGTTCCCACCGCTCCGGGACGACGAGTACGGCGCCGCGCTCCTCACGCCGGACTGGGCCCGGGCGCGGCTGCCCTACCGTCCGCCCGACGCGCACAAGAACTCCGTGGGTCGCGTGGTCATCGCCGCGGGCCGGAAGGGGATGGCCGGCGCGGCCGTGATCGCCGGCTACTCGGCCATGCGCGCCGGCGCGGGGTACGCCCGGATCGTGTCCGATGAGGCGAACCGGGCCATCCTGCAGGGCGCGGTCCCCGCGGCGCTGTTCGTGGACCGGGCCGACCCCGGCGCCGTCCGGGCGGCGGTGGAGGAGGCCGATGCGGTGCTCATCGGGCCGGCCATCGGGACGGGGGACGCGGGCACGGGGCTGCTGGCCGCGGTGCTCGGCCGGCTGGGCGACCGGGGCGTGGTCCTGGACGCGGACGCGCTCACGATCCTGGCGGAGCAGGACGGGCTGAGCGAGCTGGGCGGCGCCACGCTGATCACGCCGCACCCCGGCGAGATGGCCCGGCTCACGGACCGGACCATCGCGGAGATCCAGGCCGACCCGATCGGGGTCGCCCGGGACTTCGCGGACCGGCACGGCGTGACCGTCCTGCTGAAGGGGGCGCCCTCGGTGGTGGCCGCGCCCGGGATGCCGGTGCTGGTCTCCGCCGTCGGGTCGTCGGACCTGGCCACGGCGGCCATGGGCGACCAGCTGGGTGGGCTCGCCGCGGCGTTCCTGGCCGCCGGCGCGACGCCGGCCCACGCGGCGGGGCTGGCGCTGCTGTACGGCGGCCGCGCGGCGGAGCTGGCGGGTCGGGGCCGGGCGCTGACGCCGACCGTCGTCGCCGACCACATGCACGCAGCGTTCGACGACCCGGGCCCGTCGGTATCGTCGACCGGGCTGCCGTTCGTACGGTTCGACCAGCCGCCGCGATGGTGACGGAGCTCGGGCCGGGCCGGGAGTTCGACCTGATCCGGCGGTTCATCGAGGGCGGCGTCCGGCCGGGGGCGTCCGTCCGGGTGGGCCCCGGCGACGACTGCGCCGTGGTCACCGGCGCGGCCTTGGCCATCACGTCCGACATGTCGGTGGAGGACGTCCATTTCCGGCGGAGCTGGCTCGAGCCGGCGGAGATCGGGTACCACGCCGCCGCCGCATCCCTCAGCGACCTGGCCGCCGTGGCCGCCCGTCCCATCGGGATCCTGGCCTCCATCGCGCTGGGCCCCGGCGACGAGGACGGCTACGGGGATACGGTGATGGCCGGGATCGGGGCGGCCGCCCGAGACGCGGGCGTCACGCTCCTGGGCGGCGATGTGACCCGGTCGCCCGGACCCCTGGTGCTGGACGTCACGGCCGTGGGCGATGCGCCGGAGCCGGTGCTCCGGACCGGCGCGCGGCCGGGCCACGGCGTGTGGGTCACCGGCCGGCTGGGCGCCGCCGCGGCCGCGGTCGACGCCTGGCTGGCGGGGGAGACGCCGGCCGCCGATGCACGGGCGGCCTTCGCCCGGCCGGTGCCCCGACTGGAGGAAGCGCTCTGGCTCCGGGAGCGGTCGGTGCCCGCCGCGATGGTGGACCTCTCCGACGGGATCGCCGGGGACGCGGGCCATATCGCGGCGGCCAACGGGGTGCGGCTCGTGATCCGGGCGGACGCGCTGCCGGTGGCCGCCGCGGCGGCCGGGCGACCGGACCCGGTGCGGCTGGCGGCGGCCGGCGGCGAGGACTACGAGCTCTGCTTCACGTCGCCGGCCGGCGCGGTGGAGACGGTCCGGGACGCGTTCGTGGAGCGGTTCGGGGTGGAGCTCACGGAGGTCGGCGGGGTGGAGGAGGGGACGGGCGCCGTGGTCGTGGACGCCACCGGCGAGCCGCTGGAGCTGGAGGCGTTCCAGCACTGGGGCCGGGAGCGGTCGTGATCCGTACGGTCTGGACGTTCGCGGTGATCACGGTGGCCACGCTCATCATCGGCCCGTTGACGATCGCGGGCGGGCTGCTCGGCGTCCGGAAGCTGGGGTTCTACGACTGGTGCGGCCGGACGTGGTCGGGGATGATCCTGTGGGGCAGCGGGTGCCCGGTGCGCGCGGAGGGCACCGGGAACATCGACCCGGACACCCCGCAGATCCTGGTGGGGAACCACCAGTCGTGGTTCGACGTGCCGGCCGTGGCCACGAACATCCCGAAGAGCTACCACTTCGTGGCCAAGAAGGAGCTGGAGCGGGTCTTCATCTTCGGCCGGGCGTGGAAGGCGGCCGGGCACATCTCCATCGACCGGACGGACCGGGAGTCGGCGATCCGGTCGCTGGACCAGGCCGGCGAGCAGCTCCGGCGGGAGGGCAGCGCCGTGGTCATCTTCGCCGAGGGGACCCGGGCCCCGACCGACGAGCTGCAGAAGTTCAAGAAGGGCGCGTTCATGCTGGCGCTCCATACGGGCGTGCCGATCGTGCCGTTCGGGGTCGCGGGCTCCCGACGCGTGCTGCCCAAGGGGCGGTGGCGGTTGAGGAAGGGGCCGATTATCGTACGCTTCGGCGAGCCGATCCCGACCGCGGACCTGACGGAGGCGGAGCGCGATACCCTCATCGAACGGGTCCGGCGCGAGGTCCGGCGGCTGCGGGACGAGGGCCGGGCCCAGCTGCCGCCGGGTCGCCTGGAGCAGGCCCACGAGCCGATCCACTGAATCGATCATAGAGAGAGCGAGCCATACATGTCGGAGATCATCGCGATTCGAGCCCGGGAGATCCTGGACTCGCGAGGGAACCCCACCGTGGAGGCGGACGTGGCGCTGGAGAGCGGCGCCCGCGGCCGGGCGGCCGTGCCGAGCGGCGCGTCCACGGGCGAGCTGGAGGCGCTGGAGCTGCGGGACGGCGGCCGGCGCTACCTGGGCAAGGGCGTGCGGGAGGCGGTGGCCAACGTGAACGGGACCATCGCCCCGGCGCTCGAGGGCCGCGAGGCGTCGGACCAGCGGGCCATCGACGAGGCGATGCTCGAGCTGGACGGCACCGCCAACAAGGAGGAGCTGGGCGCCAACGCGATCCTGGCGGTGTCGCTGGCCACGGCCCGCGCCGCCGCGGTCGAGGAGGGCCTCTCGCTGTTCCGGTACCTGGGCGGCGATGCGGCGACGGTCCTGCCCGTGCCGCTCATGAACATCCTGAACGGCGGCGCCCACGCGGCCAACAACGTGGACATCCAGGAGTTCATGATCGCGCCGATCGGCGCCGAGACGTTCCCGGAGGCGCTGCGCATGGGCGTGGAGGTCTTCCACGCGCTGAAGAAGGTGCTGAGCGGGCAGGGGAAGAGCACCGCCGTGGGCGATGAGGGCGGGTTCGCACCCGACCTGGCCAGCAACGAGGAGGCCGTGGAGGTCATCCTCGAGGCCATCGACCAGGCCGGCTACGGCGTGGGCTCCGACATCGTGCTCGCGCTCGACGCCGCCGCGTCGGAGTTCTACCAGGACGGCGAGTACGTCTTCCACAAGGGCTCGGGCGAGCGACGGTCCCGGGCCGAGATGGTCGACTTCTGGGCCGACTGGGTCGACCGCTACCCCATCGCCTCCATCGAGGACGGGATGGACGAGGCCGACTGGGAAGGGTGGAAGATGCTGACCGACGGGCTCGGCGACCGGGTCCAGCTGGTGGGCGATGACCTGTTCGTCACCAACACCGAGATCCTCCAGCGGGGGATCGACGAGGGCGCCGCCAACAGCATCCTGATCAAGGTCAACCAGATCGGGACGCTCACCGAGACGCTGGACGCGATC
>JAWVYT010000298.1:0-3802 GCA_033722595.1 Longimicrobiales bacterium | reverse complement strand
TGACAGCTCCGAGCTCTTCTACGTCGGCGCTTCGAACGACCTGATCTCCGCCCGTTACACAGTGTCCGCCGGCGCCTTCGTGGTGACCGGGATCACACCCCTCTTCAACACCACCGGCATGCTCATGGGTATCAACCACAAAGCCTACGCCGTGCACCCCGACGACGACCGGTTCCTGGTCATCTCGCTGGGCGGCGCCGAGGCGGAGCTGGTGTGGGTCCAGAACTGGGAGCGGGGGCTGTGAGCGAAGTCGTGGACCGACTGAACGCCGCCCTCGAGGGTCGCTACCGCATCGAGCAGGAGCTCGGGGCGGGCGGGATGGCCACGGTGTTCCTGGCCCAGGACATCAGGCACAACCGGCAGGTGGCGGTCAAGGTGCTGAAGCCGGAGCTGGCGGCCGTGGTGGGCGCAGAGCGGTTCCTGGCGGAGATCGAGACCACGGCCAACCTGCAGCACCCGCATATCCTGCCGCTCTACGATTCTGGCGAGGCGGACAGCTTCCTCTTCTACGTGATGCCGTACGTGGAGGGCGAGAGCCTCGCCGACCGGCTGGACCGGGAGCAGCAGCTGCCGGTGGACGAGGCGCTCCGGCTGACCCGGGCCATCGCCGGGGCGCTGGATTACGCCCACCGGCAGGGCGTGGTGCACCGGGACATCAAGCCCGCCAACATCCTGCTGCACGAGGGCGAGCCGCTGGTGGCCGACTTCGGGATCGCGCTTGCGGTCAGCCAGGCCGGGGACGGCCGAATCACGGAGACGGGGCTCTCCCTGGGCACGCCGCACTACATGAGCCCCGAGCAGGCGGCGGGCGAGCGGACGCTGGACAAGCGCTCCGATGTCTACGCGCTGGGCTGCGTCCTCTACGAGATGCTCACAGGCACACCGCCGTTCGGGGGGCCGAACGCCCAGGCGGTGCTGGGGCGGATCCTGACGGGGGACCCCGACCCGGTGACGGAGCACCGCCGGGCCGTGCCGCCCAACGTGGAGGCGGCGGTCCACAAGTCGCTCCAGCGGCTGCCGGCGGACCGGTTCGAGAGCGCCGCGGCGCTCGTCCGGGCGCTGGACGACCCGGGCTTCACCACCACCGTCGGCTCGGTGACCCGGGGCGGCGCGGTGGCGGAAGCGCGGTGGCGGCGCCGGTTCGGTGCCGTGGCGGTGGTGGCCGTCGTGCTGGCCGCGGTGGCCGTGGCCGGCTGGCTGAGCCGGGGGGACGCGGCGGGCGAGCGGCTGGTCCGCTTCTCCCTGCCGCTGCCGTTCTCCAGCGCCGACCTCCAGCTGGCGGTGTCGCCCGACGGCGCCCGGATCGCGTACGCCAATATTTCGGGCGGCCAGACATACGTCCGGGAGCTGGACCGGCTGGAGTCGCGCCGGATTCCGGACCGAGCGGTGCGACCCGGCTTCTCGCCGGACGGTGGATCGCTGCTGTTGACATCGCCGGCGCAGGACGTCCGGATCGAGCCCGTGGCCGGCGGCCCCCAGCGGACGGTGGCCCAATCCCGGATCTTCCTCAGCACGGTCTGGGGTGAGGACGGATTCGTCTACTTCGGCCCACCGGCGCAGTCCGCTCCGTGGCTCGGCCGGGTGCCGGCGGAGGGTGGACGGATCGATACGATCATTCCGCCGGACACCACGGCGTTCGCGTTCGAGCCGCTGGTGGTCCTCCGGGAGGGCCGCGGGCTGGTCTACAAGCGCCTCAGCCAGGCCGGAGCGGAGATCCACGCACTGGACCTGGAGAGCGGGGAGCATCGTTTCGTCGCGCAGGCGCAGGACGTGGGCTCCGTCGCCTACAGCGCCACGGGTCACCTGCTGTACAGCGCTGACCGGTTCCTCCTGGCGCTGCCCTTCGACGCCCGGTCGGTGGAGCCCGTGGGCGAGCCCGTCCCGGTGGCGGAGGTCGAGATCGGGGCCATGCGGTTCGCGTACGGCGGTGGCACCCTGGTGTACGCCGCTACGGGCGCGTCCGGCGCCCTCGTCCCCATGATCGCCGATCGCGCGGGTACCATGCGGCCGCTCCCGGGCCTCGAGGAGGGCAGCTTCGACTACCCCGAGGTGTCCCCGGACGGGGAACGGATCGCCATGCTGGTCGCTGAAGAGGGGGCCCAGAACGACATCTGGACCTACGAGATGCCGGCGGGCCCGCTGAGCCGGCTCTCCCAGGCGGGCGGCGCCAATACCACCACGTGGGCCGACGGGGGCGAGGACATCCTGTTCCTGTCGGATGGCGACGCATACCGCACGCGGTCGGACGGGAGCGAGGAGCCCGAGCTCATCCTGGACCTGGAACGGGACCTCTCACGGCTGGCCCTCGGTCCGGACGGGAGGAAGCTGTACTACCAGATCGGGCCCGGGCAGTGGGACATCGGGGTCGCGACCGTCGGCGAGGCGGGCTCCGACTCGCTGCTCCTTCAGGGCGACTACTGGGAAGGACACCCCGCCGTCTCGCCGGACGGCCGGTGGCTCGCGTACTACTCGAACGAGTCGGGGGCGGCCTCGGAGGTGTTCGTACGGCCGCTGGAAGGGCCGGGCCGCAAGCACCAGGTCTCCCGCTCCGGCGGGCTCCGACCCCGATGGTCGAGCGATGGGACGGAGCTCTTCTTCTCCGGGGACCCGTCCGCGGGGGAGAACGGCCTCTGGGTCGCCACGCTGGACGTCGGGGCGGAGGACCTGGACGTGGTCGATGTGCGGCGACTCTTCGATATGCCGACCTACAACTACGATGTGTTCCCTGGCGACAGCCAGTTCGTGATCCTGATGCCCAGCGGCGGTGAGGACCTGAGCAACGATATGAACGTGGTCGTGAACTTCGACCGGGTCCTGCGTGAGCTCGGCCAGGGGGCGAACCGATGACCGAGAGAGGTGCCCGATGACCGACCTCGACCGACCCCAGTTCGACGAGATCGACGCCTGGGGACTGACCCACCCCGGGAAAGTCCGCGCGGAGAATCAGGACCACTTCTTCGTCGGAGCCCTGGCCCGCGGGATCGCCGTAGGCGCCACCAGCGTCACGGAGTCCGACCAGCAGGTTATGCTCCCCGAGCGGCTGGCGTCGCTGGGCATGGTCGCCGACGGGGTCGGCAGCACCGAGGGCGGCGCCGAGGCCGCCCGCCTGGCCGTCCGCGAGCTGCTGAACGCCGTGTCCCGTCAGTTCTGGGCGGCCGACATCTCCGAGGACGACGACCCGGAAGTCTTCGTCCGGCTCCTGAACGACGCGGCGCTGTCGTGCCACGAGTCGCTGCTGGAGCGGTCGGAGCAGGAGGGCGGCGGGATGCGGTTCGCCACGACCTTGACCCTCTTCCTCGGACTCTGGCCCCACGCCTACCTCCTCCAGGTGGGCGACTCCCGGTGCTACATCTACAAGGACGGGACGCTGACCCAGATCAGCCAGGACCAGACGCTCGCCGAGGAGCTCGTCGCCAACGGCACGCTGACCCGGTCGGCGGCGGAGCAGAGCCGCTGGGCCAACGTCCTGTCCAGCGCCATCGGGGGCAGCGAGGCCGCGCCGGTGGTCACCCGCGTGGTCCGCGACTGGGGCACCGTCGTGCTCCTGTGCAGTGACGGGCTGACCAAACACGTGACCGACGAGCAGATCGAGCGGCGCATGGCGAGCCTGACGAGCGCCCGGGAGACCGCGGAAGCGCTGCTCCAGGACGCGCTGGATGACGGCGGGACGGACAATATCAGCATCGTGATCGGGCGGACGGTGAGGTGAAGAGTGCAAGATGCAAGAGTGCAAGATGCAAGTGGGCAAGATGCAAGAGTGCAAGATGCAAGTGGGCAAGAGGGCTCGCTGCACGACGGCAGG
>JAWVYT010000297.1:0-3819 GCA_033722595.1 Longimicrobiales bacterium | reverse complement strand
GCGCCAGCGCGCCGACGTCGGTGAACATGTGGGCGGCATCGGCCAGGAGGGCGAGGGAGCCGGAGACGATCCCGCCCACCAGCTCCGCGACCATGAACAGCCCAGTCAGGGAGATGACGATGAGCAGCGTCCTGCGGTCGGCCTCACGCGCGTGCGCGGTAGCTCCCGCGCCGTGAGCGTGGTCGGGAGCGTGGCCGTGGGCCGGCTCGGTATGGCCCGGCTCGGCGTGGCCCGGCTCCTCGCCGGCCGGCTGCTCGCCGGCCGGCCCGGCAGGGTCCGTCTGCCCGTGGCCCGGCTCCCGGGCCTCCCTGTCGCTGCTCATCCGTCGCGGTCGCCTCCGGTGCTCGTCCTATCCGGCCGGGTCCTCGCGGACGCGACCGCCGACCCGTATGGCGTGGGGCTCGCCGTCCTGGTGCTGCAGCTGGAGTCGCAGCTCGCTCGGTCGGCCCATGGCCTCGCCCTGTCGGATCCGCAGCTCCGCCGTCTCGTCCACCAGCCACTCCCGGGCCAGGTACGCGCCCAGCGACGCAGCGGCCGTGCCGGTGGCCGGGTCCTCGTCGATGTCCACGGCCGGCGCGAAGGACCGGGCCCGGACGCGTCCGGTCTCGGGGTCGAGGACGAAGGGGTAGAACACGATGATCCGGTCGTCGCGGCCGAGCGCCCGGAGCCGGTCGAAGTCGGGGCGCATGGCGTCGAGCGCGGCGATGTCGGCCACGGGCAGGAGCGCGACGCGGATCCCCACGTCCTCCACGGCGGCCGCGGGCCGGGACGCCATGACCTCGTAGGGCAGCCCGACGGCCGCGGCGATGGCCTCCACGTCGAGCGCCACCGCGACCCGCCGGGCGACGGGCATGTCCATCCACACGACGAGGCCGTCGTCCTCCCCCTCGACGGTCCCCCGCACGTCGCCGCCGGGTGCCGTCGACCGGACCCTCGCCGGCAGCTCGCCGAGCCGGCCGGCGAGGGCGAGCACGCCGTAGGCGGCCGCCGTGGCGTGGCCGCACAGGTCGACTTCGCCGCCCGGTGCGAAGTACCGGAGCGGGTGGACGCCATCGACCGGCGGGTAGACGAACGCCGTCTCCGAGACCGGGTTGAGCCGGACCGCGATGCGGGTCATCTCCTCCGGCGTCTGCTCCGGCGGGTCCAGGACCACGCCGGCGGGGTTGCCCCCGGTCTCGGAGCCGGGGACGGGGAAGGACACCATGCGCCACTCGCGGCGCTCATCGGATCCGGTCATGTGGCCTTCTGTTCCGCGACGATGTCGGACCGCAGCATCTCCCGCTTCGATCTCCCGTGCCCTCCGCCCCCGGCCTCGCCCGCCCGGGTCAGCGCGACCTTGAGCAGGACGGGCCCGACCAGCAGATGCACGATGATGACCGCGGTGGTGATGGCCACGAACTGGTCTCCCCACCCCGGGAACTCCCGGGCCACCAGGAGCGAAAGCCCGAGGGTCACGCCCGCCTGCGAGATGAGGCCCATCCACCCCAGGCGGACCACCGGCCGGGACGCGCCGGTGAGCCGGGCGCCGGCTGAGGCGCCCGCCCACGTCAGCACGCCGCGGACCACGACGATCACGGCGGCGATCGACCAGTAGGCGGCCACCGTGCCCAGGTCGAGCGCGGCGCCGGCCAGTGCGAAGAAGATGGCGAACACCACCAGCGAGTTCGCCTCGATCCCCTTGATGAACCGATCGCCGGCCTCCGAGAAGTTCTCGATCACGAACCCGGCGCCGACGGCCGTGAGCAGCAGCTCCACGTGGACGGCGTGCGAGACCAGGACGATGGTGTAGGCGAAGAGGAGCGTGACCAGAACCGTCTGCCGGGGGTTCCGGACGAGGTAGAGCGAGAACGCCCAGCCCAGGACCCCGCCGACCAGGAACGCGCCCACCACCTCCCAGGCCACGACGCCGATGAGCCCCGGGTCGAACGCGGCCGCGCCCGCCAGCGGCCCCGCCACCGAGAGCCCCACCGCGAACAGGACGATCACGACCACGTCCTTGAAGATGGTGACCCCGAGAATCGTGTCGGTGACCTTCCCGTCCGCGCCGGACTCGTTGATGACGGCGATGGTCGCGTCGGGCGACGAGTTGGCCGCCCAGATCGCCAGGAGCAGTGCCTGGGCGATGACGAGGCCCCAGCCGGCGTCGGCGAGGAGCGGGACGACCGGCTTCGCGGCCAGCACCAGCGCCATGACTCCGAGGACCACGAAGCCCACGATCCCGAACGACATCCCCACGATCGAGCGGAGCGACTTCCGGATCTCCTCCATCTTGAGCTCGCCGCCGGCGGTGAGGGCGATGAGGGCCAACGCCAGCTCGTCGATGGTCCGAAGCGAATCCACCAGCTCCTCGGTGAAGATCCCCAGGGCGTACGGCCCCACCACGATGCCGACCAGGACGTAGCCCGTCACCCGCGGCAGCGTGAACCCCGCGGCCGCGGCGCCGGCGATGTAGGCCACGAGCAGGATGAACCCCAGCAGCACGGTCGCCGTGGTCCGGTGATGGGCCGGCGCGTCCAGCGTCACCACCAGGTAGCCGAACGCGATGAGTGCGCCCAGGGTCAGCAGCCGCTTGAAGGTGACGACCGTGGCGTCATCCATCGGCCAGTCTGCGGATCAGCTCCGCCACCTCGCCGGGCCCCCTCAGCCACGAGACCGCCCGGGTGTCCGACGGCGGGTCGCCCACCACGATCCCGCCCCCGATCTGCTCGACCACATCGAAGGCGTCCTCGTCGGTCCGGTCATCGCCGATGAAGATCGCCGGGAGCCGGGGCGAGCCCGGGACCCGGACGGGGGCCTCGTCGTCCCCCGCCACCACGTCCAGGAGGAACGCGGTGGCCCGGCCCTTGTCCCAGTCCACGTCCGGCCGGACCTCGAACAGCTTCTTCCCCTCCGTTACCCGCAGCCCGGGGCGCCGGCAGTGCGTCTCCACGGCCGCCCGGACCCGGGCCTCGGCACCCTCCCGCTCCGCGCGGCGGTAGTGGATGCTCAGCGTCCACCGCTTGTCCTCCACCTCGGTGCCCGGCTCGTCGGCCAACGCCTCCTCCAGCCCGGCGATACACGCTTCGAGCTCCGGGCGCGCCGGCTCGGCCTCGGGATGGACCCGGTCCACGCCAGGGCCCTCGATCTCGAAGCCGTGGTTGCCCGCGTAGTAGAGCGCCTCCAGCCCGACGCGCTCGCGGACATCCGACAGCCCGCGCCCGCTGACGATGGCGACCACCGTGTCGGGTCGGTCCGCCAGGCGACGGAGGGGATCCCCGACCTCGCCGTGCAGGGCCGCGTCCTCCGGCCGCTCCACGATCGGCGACAGCGTCCCATCGAAGTCCAGGGCCACCAGCATCCGGCCGGCGGCTCGGCGGAGCGCGATCAGGGATGGGGCGCGGTCGAGGGCGTGGGGCAGGGACATGGGGTTTTCGATTTCGAGTTCGAGTTCGAGTTCGAGTTCGAGTTCGAGTTCGATTTCGAGTTCGATTTCGAGTTCGAGTTCGATTTCGAGTTCGAGTTCGAGTTCGAGTTCGAGTTCGAGGTCGAGGTCGAGGTCGAGACCGGCGGTGGTCCGGCGCCGGGGCGTGAGAGTAGCGGGCGCGGGAGCCCGAGCGCAAACGGGCGGGGCGGTAGCGGTCTCCCTGCCGTCCGGTTACCTTTGAGGGTCGGTGTCGCGCTCTCCCCCGTAAACCGTTGTGGCGCAATGACTTTGTTGAAAAGAGCCCTGCCGCTGGCCCTGCTGGCGGTGGCCGCGTGCGATGGCTCGTCGCGCCTGGCCATGGGCGAGGTGAACAGCATCATCGTGGTGGCGGAGGACAGCCTCTGGTCGCAGGTCAG
>JAWVYT010000296.1:0-3828 GCA_033722595.1 Longimicrobiales bacterium | reverse complement strand
CTGGGCGCGTCCCGGGCCGTGGTGGACGCCGGGTGGCGGCCGCACAGCGAGCAGGTCGGCCAGACCGGGAAGATCGTCTCGCCCCAGCTCTACATCGCGGTGGGGATCAGCGGCGCGATCCAGCACCTGGCGGGGATGCGGACGGCCGGGACGATCGTGGCCATCAACAAGGACCCCGACGCCCCGATCTTCAAGGTGGCGGACTACGGGGTCGTCGGCGACGCGTTCGAGGTGGTGCCCGCCCTCACGGAGGCGATCCGGGAGACGAAAGAGTAGGCTCCGAGTCCGCGCCCTGGAGCCGGGCGCAGGAGGGTGGCATCGTACCCGCGGACAGCGACTTCCTGTCTGGCTTGAGACCCCCGCATTAGATTCGTGACAGGGATCGGCGCTCGTGCGCCGTCACGGCAAGGACCGCGAGGTGCGGTGGAAGGGGGAATCGGACCCATGCGAACGCTCTGTCTCGGTGCGCTGGTGCTGCTCATGGCCGCGAGCCCGCTCACGGCGTCGGCGCAGGGGGTCCCGGACAATATCCCGGACACGCCGGGCGAATCGCCGGGGGACCGGCTGAAAGACCGGATGATCGAGCGGCACCGGGGGTTCCTGAGCCGGTTCTTCACCGACGCGACGGTCGACGTTTCGCCGCTCTCGGGCTACGCCCTGGGGTATCAGGCCAGTCTGAACGCCGGGCTGGCCCTGAACGGCGGGGACGCCGTCTTCCTGTCGATCGCGACCCGTACGATGCCCGTCCAGCCCGACGCCGAGGGGCTGGTGGCGGAGCTCGGGGGTCCCATGGGGTACGTGGGGGCCGGGTACGAGGTGAACGGCACCCGTTTCCTGGGCGAGACTCCCACAGGCCTGCGGACGGGATTCCGCTTCGGCGCGGGCGTCCTGGTGGGCGAGCTGTCGGCGCTGGCGCTGGATGTCACGCCGACCTACCACGTGCTCCGGCGCGCCACCTGGAGCGTTCCGATCGGTGTGCGGGTGGGAGCAGCGCTCTTCACAGGTGGCGGCGTCTCCGTCGTCCGGTCGAGCCTCGGCCTCAGCCTCGGCGTGCGCTGGCACTGGGCCGAGCGGGAGCGGCTGGAGCACCAGTAGCCGACGGCTCTACATCTCGCGGTATTTCGTGCCCGCACCGCCCTCCCGGGGCGTCCAGCGCGGTCCGAGCACGTCCGTCGCCTTGCAGTCGACGCAGTTGGGCGCGTTGATCGTCAGGTTCCCATCCTCGTCCAGCTCGTAGACCCCGGCAGGACACATGGCGGCGTACATGCGGGCCACGGCCGCGGGGACCCTGTCCGCCGGGATCAGGTGAGGCGGGATATCGTCCCGGGTCTGGTTCCCTGACTTGAAGACGGCGTCGACCTTGCTGAACGTCAGCTCGCCGTCGGGCGTGAAGTCGTCGGCCGCGGTGCTCCGGCCCACTTCCTTGGGGTGGTCCGCGTCGGGTCCCAGCTCGATCCTGCCCCCGGGGAACCGGCCGCCCGTCAGGGTCATGAGCGCGGCCTTGAAGCCACCGGTGTAGAACCCGTCCTTGAAGGCCAGGCGCATGTTCCGGGTCCTGCGGAGGTCGCGCACGATGAACGACTCGTTCACGAGCGTGTCGTAGCGGGCGAGGGAGGCGGCGGAGACGTCGTCGTTCCTGAGTCCGTCGTAGATGGCCCGCGCAGCGAAGATGCCGGATTGGACGGCGTAGTGGATGCCCTTGAGCGACGGGACGTCGACGAAACCCGCGGAGTCGCCGAGGATGACGACGCCGTTCCCGCTCCGTCGGCCCGGGAGCGCGTAGAACCCACCCTCCGGGATGGTCTTGGCCCCCCACTCCAGCATCTCGCCGCCCTCGAGGTACGGACGGAAGAGCGGGTGCGTCTTCATCTGCTGGAAGAGGGCGTGGGGATCGAGCGTCGCCTCGTCGTAGTCGAGCCCGACCACGAGCCCCAGGGCCACGCGGTCGTCGGCCAGCGGGTACATGAAGCTGCCGCCGAAGGCATCATTGGGCAGTGGCCAGCCGAGCGTGTGGATGACGGAATCCAGCGGCTTTCGGGTCTCCCACACCTCCTTCACGCCCAGCGCGAAGATCTGGGGGTTGGCCCGCTCCACGCCCTGCCAGTCCAGGTACGCCTGGCTGAGCGTGCCGCGGGTCCCCTCAGCCAGCGCCGTGACCCTGGCGAGGACGTCGGTGGGCGGCATGTAGCCGGCGCCGCCCGGGGTGCCGTCCCGGTCGAGCCCCGACGCGATGGTGCGGACGCCGGCGACGCGGTCGTCGTCGAGGAGCAGCGATCCGACCGCGAAGCCCGTGAACAGGTTCACGCCGAGCCCCTCGGCCTTCTCACCCAGCCATCGGGTCACCTCGGAGATGGACGCCACCCAGTTGCCGTGGTTCTTCATCGGCGGCGGCGTGGGGATCCGGGTGGAGCCGTTCTCGCGGAGCACGTACACGCGCTCGGACGTGACCGGGCGGCGGAAGGGGAAATCGTCGTCGTCGAGGTCGGGGAAGAGCGTCCGGAACGGGCCGGGGTTGATGACGGCCCCGGACAGGTTGTGCTCGCCCAGCGACTCGGCCTTCTCCAGCACCGCGATCTCGAGGTCGTCCAGCTCGTCGTCCGCGGCGACGAGCTTCGCCAGCTCGATGGCGCACGCGAGCCCGGCCGGGCCGCCACCGACGACGGCCACGTCCATGGGCACCGCCTCGTCGGCCGGGGACTCGGTGACCAGCAGTCGGTCCTTCGGGAGCTCCGGCTGGTGCTCGGCCGGGATGACGGTATCCGGGGTGTCGGGCATGGCTGTCCCTCTGGCCTTTGCTCGGGTTCAGGGTCGTCGGGGGTATGCTACGCAGGCAGCCCGTAGTCCGCCACCGCACGGTCCGGGGCGCCCAGCGGCATGGCCACGCCCCGGCCGCCGGGCTCCACACCCCGCACCCCCTCCGGCACCACGAAGAGGGCGTCGGCCTTCGTCATGGACGTCAGGATCCCCGAGCCCTGCGAACCGGTGGGCCGGGCCAGCGGCACCGGGTCGCCCGGCTCGAGGATCACCCGCTGGAAGTGGGTCTTGTCCGGCTTCGACGGGATCCGCTCCTTCGCCTCGACCGGGAAGACGACGTCGTGGACCCGGCCCCGCCCCAGCATCCGACGCAGCGGCGGGCGGACCAGGACCATGAACGTGGCCAGCGCGGATACGGGGTTGCCCGGCAGCCCCCAGACCGGGAGCGGGCGGCGGCCGGACCGGGGGATCCGGCCCAGGGAGGCCGGGCTGCCGGGTCGCATCCGGACCCGCCAGAAGTCGAGCTCGTAGCCCATCGCGTCCAGAACGTCCTTCACCCGGTCGTGCTCCCCCACCGCGGCGCCGGCAGAGGTGACGAGGACGTCAGCGTCCAGACCGGCTTCGAGCTTGGCCCGGATGTCGGCCGGGTCGTCCTTCGCGATCCCCAGCAGCTTCGGGATGCACCCCATGGCCGCGATGGCGCCCAGGAGCGAGTAGCTGTTCGAGTTCACGATCTTCCGGCCCGCCAGGACCTGGTCGAAATCGTCGAGGTCGACCAGCTCGTCGCCGTTGGAGAGGATGGCGACGACCGGGCGGCGGACGACGGGGACACGAGCGCGGCCCACGATGGCCAGAACGCCCATCGCCGCCGGACCGAGGGCGTGGCCCGCCTCCAGCGCCGTCTCACCCTCCCGGAGGTCCTCGCCCCGGCGACGGATGTTGCGACCCGCATCCCCGTCCTCGGTAATGACGACGACGTCATCCCCGGCATCGGTGTGCTCCACCCGGATCACGCCGTCCGCGCCCTCCGGGACCGGCGCCCCCGTCATGATCTTCGCCGCCTCGCCGGGCCCG